>JASLZV010000139.1 GCA_030754715.1 Phycisphaerae bacterium | reverse complement strand
GCCACGGATCCGGTCGGCCTTGCGTTTGGACAGAACTACCAACCCGCCGTCGGACTCTATCTCTTCCAAGAATACCTCGACCTCCATGCCGACTTTCACGTTGTCGCGGTTGCCAAACTCATTGATAGGGACCAGCCCCTCGCTTTTGAGGCCGACTTCCACCACCACGTCGTCGCCAGCCACGCTGACCACATGTCCGGTAAGGACCTTGCCCGGTTCATGGGGAGTCTTTTCCTGAATCATTTCGCCGAGGGCGTCCAGACTGAACTTCTCGCCCATCGCCTTGGATAATTCCTGTTCCACGTCTTCGTCGCGAATTCCCAGCGACTGAATGAGATTGTGATCTACCATGTAAAACCTGTGTGTTGTTTGACCTGACAATCCCGCGGCTGCCTTCCGGAATCCCTGCGACACCGGCACCGCGCCCGTCTTTCATCCCGACGGGCAGGCGGCCGGACCACCCGGCCTTCTTTTCACTTTGCCTGCGCAACCCATCAGGCAGGCGAATTGATAAGTATATAGCCTCCATCGCCGGCAACACAACAACTTTCGCGGGAAATCACGCCCTCAGCGCTTTGTCGACCTCGCACAGCAGTTGCTCCGTTGTCTCCCAACCGATGCATTCGTCGGTAATCGACTTGCCAGCAACCAAGTCGCCGCCGAACTCCTGCCCGCCGGCCTCCAAGTTGCTCTCCAGCATCATGCCCAAAATCGCCATCTGCCCGGTGGTGTACTGCCGCAGCACATCGCGAAACACCTGCGGTTGTTTGCGGTAGTCCTTGCCGGAGTTGTCGTGACTACAGTCCACCAGGATCAAGCGGGCATTTTTACCCGCACCCATCGCCACGCAGGCGTAGGCGATGTTCGCGGCCGAATAGTTGCTCCTTCCACCGCCGCCGCGCAGCACGATGTGGACGTCCGGGTTTCCGGTGGTGCGGACGATGGCGGTTCGGCCGCCCGGGTCGATACCCAAAAACACCTGTGGCGTGCGGGCCGACACCAGTGCGTTGATAGCCGTGTCCAATTGCCCGTCCGTGGCGTTCTTGAATCCCACGGGCATCGACAGCCCACTGGCCATCTCGCGGTGGGTTTGGCTCTCGGTGGTCCGGGCTCCCACCGCCGCCCACGACACCAGGTCCGATGTGTACTGTGGCACGATGGGATCAAGAAACTCCGTCGCGCAGGGTAGGCCCAGTTCGTTGATTTCCAGCAGCACCTTGCGGGCCAGAACCAACCCCGTGTCAATGTCGTGCGTGCCGTCCAGATGCGGGTCGTTGATCAGGCCCTTCCACCCGATAGTGGTCCGCGGTTTCTCGAAATACACCCGCATCACCACAATCAGGGCTCCAGCCACCTTGCGCCGGAGGCCGGCCAGGCGGCGGGCGTATTCCACGCCCGCATCAACGTCGTGAATGCTACACGGCCCAGCCACTACCATCAGGCGCCGGTCGCGCCCCGCCAGGGCGTCGCGAATCTCCCGGCGGGCCGTAAGGACCGTCTCCATCGCCGCGCGGGTCGCGGGCAGACGGGCAACAATCGTGTCTGGGGCGGCCATCGTCTCGAACGCCGATACGTGCAGGTTGCTGGTGGACATATCGCCGCGGCGAGGCCCGTCGGCCACACGAGATTCCCTTTGTCGCCTGCGTTTCGGACATGAATCCATGGGTAAGCAACTCCACATAGTTCTTGCATCCTCGATATTAGTACCGTTTCCAAGGAACTTCTACCGTTTTTCAGACTCGACCACGAGGTTTTCTATCGCGCCCTGGAGGGGTTGGGCCTGAGATGATACCATAACTTGAGGCTGCACCCCTGCGTCTTAGGGTACTACTTTGCGCCACCTCCGAGGCTTTCCGCACCATCAGAGTCTTGTTACATTGATTGTCCACAGAGCCTGGAACTCCGGTCGCTCGAGCCTTGAACTTGTCCGACCTTTCGATATTTATCCAGTTCGGGCATTTTGCGAACGTGTAAGGCAGGATGACAAGAAAACCGATTGGGGATTTGGTTGCGGCTGAAGGCCGCGCTGGATAGTGTGAACCAAATGCAGTTTCCCGTTACGGATGAAGGAGACGGTAAGTCATGAACGCACTGGAAGCGATTCGGATGCGGCGGAGTGTGCGGGAATATTCCACAAAGCCCCTGCCGCCAGAAGTACTGAGCCAGATGCGCCAGGCCCTGCGAGCCGCACCGTCGGCATGCAACTTTCAACCGTGGCGCTTTGTCCTGGTCACCGACCCGCAGCAGCGCAGGGAACTGGCCCAAGCGGCCAACGGGCAGACGTGGATGGCTGACGCTCCAGTAACCGTGGTGGCGTGCGGCCTAGCCGATCAGGCCTACAAAAAGATGGGTGGCCGGGGCAACAGCGTGGAGGTGGATGTCGCGATTGCGGTGGATCATCTCACCCTGGCGGCAGTGGATGGGGGGCTGGGAACGTGCTGGATCGGCGCGTTCGACGAGAAGAAGGTCAAGCGCCTGCTGGACATCCCGGCAGAAGTAAAGGTGGTGGCGATAACGCCGCTGGGGTATCCAGCCAGGGCTGGGTTGAACCGGCCGCTGGAAGACCGGCTCCGCAAAGACGAGGCGGAAATCTTCAGCATGGAGAGATACTAATTAGAGCGTAGGTCACGGGGGAAACGAAAACCAATCCAATTATTGCCTCGCCCGGCCAAGAGAAGCCGTGGTAACAGAGGCCGGCTACGCAATCTGCGCGATCTGTGAACTATCGGTTTTTAGGAGGCCTTCTGAGCAGCAGTCGCTGTGCGGCTTTGAGGATGTTATCCGTCTCGGCCATCCTGCCGGGCCCGGTGGCCCCGGAGGCCAGGCGACCCTCGTCCGGGCCGACAAAATGTACGCCCCGGGTCTTGAGTGTTTCGACGTTGGCCCGCACGGCCGCGGCGTTCCACATCCGCGAGTTCATCGCCGGTGCGGCCAGGATATCACAGGAGCCGGCAGCCGACAGGGCCATCGTCGAGATCAGGTCGTCGGCGATTCCAGCGGCCATCTTGCCCAAGATATTGGCGGTGGCCGGCGCAATGATTATCAGGTCGGCCCGGTCGGTGAGCGAAATATGCCGCAGGTCGTAGTCCACCTGGGGTAACCACATATCAGTAAACACCTGCCGGTTGGTAAGGGCAGCAAAGGTGAGCGGCGCGACGAATTTTTCGGCCGCTTCGGTCATGGCCGCGGTCACTCCGGCGTCGGTTTGAACGAGTTTGCTGGCCAGGTCGGCGACTTTGTAGCAGGCAATTCCACCGGTGACACACAGCAGTACCTCGTATCCGGCAAGCGGCCCCCGGTTGGGCGATTTGCAGGAATTGCCGGTTTTTGCGCTCTTTTTGCTTTTCTTGCGTGATGGCATCGTCGAGTCCTTCCGTCAGCGGAGCCCCTGGCTACTGGTTGGCGATCTCCTCGGGCCTGGTAACGTTGGACTTCTCGTAGTCGATGGCGATTTTGTCCTCCAGGATTTCCTGGATGACCACCTCCAGGTCGGTCATTCCCTTTTTCCGCTCAACCAGGGGGCGGGCTCCCTGAATGAGTTCCACCATGCGGCGCTGAATCAGCGCGGTGAGTTTGAACTTTCCGCCAACTTTCCGAGACAGTTCTTCGCTCTTGAGTGCTTCAATCATTTTGGCCCTTGCTCCTGCCTGACCAGATTCACCACCTCCCGAATCGCGGTGTCCAGGTCGTCGTTGATTACCTCGTGTTCATAAATGCCGCTTTCCCTGGCGGCCCGGATTTCCTGTTCGGCTTTGGCCAGTCGGTCGTTTCTCTGCCAGTCGGTCTCGCTACCCCGCTGATCCAGGCGCTTGGCCAACACATCGACAGTGGGCGGTGCGATCAGAATGAACGTCGCATCAGGGACCTTCTTCTTGATCTGGAGCCCTCCCTGCACGTCAATCTCCAGCAGGACGGTCTTGCCATTTTCGACGGCCTCGGCAACCATACCGGCCGGTGTTCCGTACCGCTCGTGAAACACCTCAGCCCATTCGAGCATCTCGCCCGTCTCCACCATGCTCTGGAACGTATTGTCGTCCACGAAGCAATAGTCCTTCCGGTCGTGTTCATCTGGCCGGGGCTTGCGCGTGGTAGCCGAGACGCTGAACACCGCGCCGGTTCGCTTTTGCACCTCTCCGACGATGGTACTTTTGCCGACGCCCGAGGGACCGGTAATCACAACCAGTTTGCCCTTGTTGCTCATGTTCCGATTTCGGATTGCGTATTGCAGATCGCAGATTCGATACAAGGTGTTTCTACCTGTTTCTTCTTGTTTCGATCCGGAACCCGAAATCCGCAACCTACACGATGTTCTGCACCTGTTCCTTGATTCGGTCGATGGCGGTCTTCATGTCCACCACCGCGCGTGTGATGTCGGCGTCGTTGGCCTTTGAGCCGATTGTATTGGCCTCACGAAGCATCTCCTGGGCGACGAACTCGAGTTTTCGTCCCATCGGTTCGCGCTGGCCGCACGCCTGGCGAAACTGCCTCACGTGCCCGGCCAGCCGTGAGAGTTCCTCGTTGATGTCACACCGGTCTGCAAAGATTGCCACCTCTCGCGCCAGCTGCTCCTGGTCGATATTGAACTTGCCTTCCTGCATGAGTTCCGTCACGCGGGCCGAAAGACGCCGGTGATAGTCCTTGGCAACCTCTGGAGCCCATTCGGTGACGGCCGAGAGGTTTGAATCAATCTGATCGCACTGGGCCAGCAAGTCATCTTCTATGGCGCGGCCTTCGCGCTTTCGCATGTCAATCAGCCCGGCCAGGGCCTCCTCAACAAGGTTTACCAGTTCGTCGCGCGTCTTTTGGCGCAGGTCGTCCAGGGGCGGGGCAGTACAGACACCAGGCAACTGAAGCATCGCCGCCAAGTCGATCTGCAGGGCCGGACCGCCGTGGGTCTCAAACGCCCTGATCTGCTCGATGTACTTGGTCGCAGCAGCGGTGTTGACGAGGTAGGCGGCCTGCCCGCCGGATACCTTCATTCGCACCGAGAGCATGACACTGCCCCGGTGCAGCCGGTCACGCAGGGTCTTCTCAATTTCAGCCTCCGCCGACGACCAGACTTCGGGCAGTTTCATGCTCGCCTTGAAATATCGGCTGTTGACCGAATGGGCTTCGACAAAATACTCCACTCCGTCGTATTTGCCCTGGGCGGCACCGAATCCTGTCATGGATAGCAGCATGTCTGGCTCCTGCCAGTGGCGTTAGGGATTTTCAATCTGGGCCGCCGCCGGCTGGGTAGCCGGCTTTGTTGCCGGCTGCGTCGTGCCTTCGCGTATCTCGGCGGCCTTGACGCCATAGGTCGCCGCAACGATTGCACTGGGCTCACCGCGGCTGGGATAGGCGATGGCCTTAAGTGTCACCCCCGGGCGGACCCGGATGGGATTCAGTTCATACTTTTCGCTGTCGCGCGTGGGTGCGGACCCGTCGGTGGTGTAGTATACCTCGTCGGTCTCCAGAGCCGGCTCAATCTCCACGAACACTTCCTCTATGATCGGATTCTGCTTGTTGGGCGATGGCATAAACCTGGGAGCCTGCGCCTTTCGCGCCTTCGGGCGGAAGGATATACTGGCGGCGATACCCAGCAGCAGAAACAGTGCCGTCAGCACGATGGTGACCCACGTGAACACATCCCCCACGCGGGTCCCGAACGCGCTGGAGCCCATGCCACCCAGAGCGGCGCCCAGCCCACCGCCGC
>JASLZV010000138.1 GCA_030754715.1 Phycisphaerae bacterium | reverse complement strand
CAACAGTATCAGGGCCATTACGTACGCCACGCCGCGGCGCGAAGATCGGGATGTCTGCGATTGTTTCATCGTTACTGCCTCCTGGTCACCATCCAGCCTACCGTAATGATTGTCCGGCCTTCGTAGGAGATCTGTGCCTGCACGTATTTGACGTTCGATGTCTCAGTCGGGTCGATTTCCCTCAGGCTGTCGGCCTTGTGGTAGGATACGGCGATCTTCTGCTGCCAGTCGCTCAGGTCGTGCAGGATTTCGCCCTGCCCGTCGACGGGGGGGTCGTAGAAAGTGTCTGTGAGGCTGTCAAACGGCTGGAAAAACGTGAACTCGCGGATTTCTCTCGCCAGCAGGACGGCCTGGGTGCCCCATCGCCCTTCGTGGTTGGCGCGGGTCCCCGAGGAAATCGATACCAGGAGTCCCACCATTCCTAGGCCGACAATTGCAATCGCGACCACGGCCTCAATAAGACTGAATCCGCCGCAGGCGTTTCGACTAGTCGTGTTTTTCATGTTTCTCCGGCCATTATTTCATCAGGCTTGACATCTTGAATATGGGCAGGATGATGCTCATGGCGATAAAGCCCACCACCAGGCCCATTATGACGATCATGAGCGGCTCGATCATGGACGTCACGGTCTTGATGCTGCTTCGCAGTTCCTTTTGGTAGTACTCCGCCACGTCCCCCAGTACCTCGCCGAGCCTTCCCGACTCTTCTCCGGCCGCCGTCATCTGCACGACGTTTTTCGGCAGGATTGCCGTTTCGTTCAGCGTTTCGGCAAGTTTGTCGCCCTGTTCGACCGCCTGGTGGACTGTCATCCACATGTTTCGGTACACGGTGTTTCCCGAAACGTCGGCGGTGATCCGGAGCGTTTCGAGTATACCCACGCCGGCGGTCAGCAGTTCGCTGAGCGTGTGTACGCTGCGGCTGATGTACAGCGCGTGGAACAGGCCCCTCAACACCGGGAGGCGCAGTTTCAGGCGGTCCCAGGTTATCCGCCCTCGCGGCGTCTTGATGCCCACGGTCAGGCCCGCCACCACAGCGATCCCACCGGCAAGAACCAGATACCATCGTGTCCGCATGAAGTTGCTGATGGCCATCAGCGCCAGCGTGGGTGCCGGCAGCAGCGCCTCCTTCCCGGCAAACAGCGATGTGAACTGCGGAAGCACGAACACCAGCAGAAACACCGTGGTCACCACGGCCATCACACCAAGGATGATTGGGTAAACCATCGCGCCTCGTATCATGCTGCGGGTTTCCATCTGGCTGGACAAATAGACGGAGATCCGCTGGAGCATACCGGCCAGGCTGCCCGACAATTCCGCCGCGCGGATCATGTTGACGTACAGCGGGCGGAATATCCCGGGATGCTTTCCCAGGGCTTTCGACAGCGGTTGGCCCGATTCCACGTCGCCGCTGACCTGATAGAGAACCTCGCGGAACCGGGCGCTTTTGACCTGGCTGGCTACCGCGTCGATCGCATCGCGGATGTTTATGCCCGCCTTCACCATCACCGCCAGTTGCTTGGTGAAAGCCTGCACATCCTTGAGGCTGGGCCCCAGTTCAACGCGGACGGACCGCATCTTTTCCAGGAGGTTCCTTCCAGAAAGAGCTTGGCCCTGTCCGGCTGCCGCGCTTGGGGCGCCGGCGGGGGAATATGCCTGTGTATCGAACGCGTATCCCATGGGTTATCTCCCTGCCCCCAGCGCGTTGGCCAGCGAGTCCGGCCGCACGGCGCTGGCGATCGCCTGCTGGGGACTGATTCGCCCGCTGCGGACCAAGCCCCTGAGCGACTCGTCGAACAGGCACATGCCGATCTTTCGGTTGGTTGCGATGATGTTCGGGATTTCGTGGATGCGGTTCTCCCGGATGCAGTTCCGTACCGCGGGATTGCAGACCATGACTTCACAGGCGGGTATCATGCCCTTCTGGTCGCGGCGATTGAACAGCGCCATCGAGATCACCGCATGTAGCGTCGTGGCGAGCATTGAGCGGATCTGGTTCTGTTGCTCGGGGGGGTAGATGTCGATGATCCGTTCAATGGTTTGTGAGGCGCCCTGGGTGTGAAGGGTGCTGAGCACCAGGTGGCCGGTTTCGGCGGCGGAGATGGCCGCCGAAGTTGTCGCCAGGTCGCGCATCTCGCCGACCAGGATGATATCCGGATCCTGGCGCAGAGCGTGGCGCAGCCCGGAGGCGAAACTGGTGACGTCGCTACCGACTTCGCGCTGCTCGATTACGCATTGGTTGCCGCGCAACTCGTACTCCACCGGGTCTTCCAGCGTGATTATATGATGCGAGTGACGCTGATTCATTGCGTCAATCATTGACGCCAGCGTGGTGGACTTGCCGCTGCCGGTCGGTCCGGTCACCAGCACCAGCCCGCGAGGCAGGTCCGCGAACGAATTGACGATCGGGGGAAGGTTCAGGGCCTCCAGGGAGGGTACTTGGTTGGGAATCACCCGAAACGCAATCGCCACCGTGTTGCGTTGGAAGTGCGCGTTCACGCGGAACCGTCCCATGTCCGGCATCTTTGTGGAGAAGTCGAGGTCGCGCTTGACACCGAACTGTTCGTAGCGGTCCGGCGAGACCATCTCGCGCACGAACTGGTCGGCCTGCTCGGCCGACACGGTGCCGAACTGCTCAATCGGGCCAAGCTGCGTGTGGATGCGAAACAGCGGCGGAAGGCCCGCGATGATGTGCGTGTCGCTGGCGCCTTTCTCCAGTGCCGCTGCCAGTATTTCCTGCAATTGGGACAAATTTCACTCCTTCAGATCAACTCTCCGTGACCCGTATCAGTTCCTTGACGGTGGTCTGGCCAGCGAACACCTTTTCCAGTCCGTCGTCCCGCAGAGATCGCATGCCCATCTCTCGCACCAGGCTCTTGAGTTCGCCCAGCGAGGGGTTGCGGGTGATTACGTCCCGCAGTTCGTCATTCAGTTCCAGAAACTCATAGAGTCCGATTCGGCCCTTGTAGCCGGTCTGGCGGCAGTTATCGCACCCCTCGCCGCTGAACAACTGCTTTTTGGGGGCACCGCAACTTTCCAGGTAAACGGTCTCGGCCCTGGGGATTTTATCCACCGGTCGGCTGCAATGGGGGCAGATACACCGCACCAGGCGCTGGGCGAGCACGGCATTGACCGCCGCGCTGATCAGGTACGGTTCCACGCCAATGTTGATCAGCCGCGTTATGCTCGATGGTGCATCGTTGGTATGCAGCGTGCTGAGCACCAGGTGGCCGGTGAGTGCGGCCTGCACCGCGATGTGGGCGGTTTCCTCGTCGCGAATCTCGCCTACCATGATCACGTCGGGGTCCTGGCGAAGCAGGCTGCGAAGCGCTGCGGCAAACGACAGACCGATGTGCTCCAGGACGTGCACCTGGTTAATCGAAGTCAGTTCGTACTCCACCGGATCCTCCACCGTGGAGATATTCAGGCAGTTGCTGTCCATCACCTGAAGGGCGGAATACAGCGTTGTGGACTTTCCGCTGCCGGTCGGCCCGGTCACCAGTACGATTCCGTGGAGCTGGAGTATCTGCTTGCTGAAGGCTTTTAGTGTCTCCGGGCCCATTCCCAGGCTGTCCAGGCCGACGGAGATCGCCCGGTCGTCCAGGATTCGGATGACGCACTTCTCGCCGTGGTTGATGGGCAGGATGGAGAGTCGCAGGTCGACTGATCGTCCTTCGACGCTGGCGCGGATGCGCCCGTCCTGCGGCAGACGGCGCTCTGCAATGTCCAGATTGGCCATGATTTTCAGGCGCGACACGATAGCCGGATGCATTCGAACCGGCGGGGCCGCCTGGTTGAACAGTACCCCGTCGATGCGGAATCGCACGCGCAGTTCGTTTTCGCGGGGCTCGATGTGGATGTCGCTGGCGCCCGTTCCGACGGCCGAGGAGATCAGTTGGTTCACATAGCCGATAACCGGCTCGCCTTTGGCCGGCCGCCAAATCTTACCGCCGGTCGGCCGGGCCGTTTTCGCTCCTGCGGATTGTTGCGATGCGCTTGGCACACTATGCTCCCTGTTCGATTCTCCCAAGTGAACAGGCCGCTTTTAGAAGCCGGTCTATTCGCTCATTTTCAGCACGTATGTCAGTTTTTTCCACTTCAGCACCACACAGCGACCGCGGATGGCCGCCACGGTCCACCCGGCTATATTCTGTTCGACGGTCAGGAGGCTGTCGGAGATGACCGCCGCCGTGCCGTTTTCGGCAACCATGATGGACTGAAGTCTCAGCGCTTCGGCTCGCTGCAGCGCGGCGGTGGCGGGGTTCATACGGTTTGTCTTGTCGTCCGTGACCACCACCGGCGCCGCTGCCTGCGGGACGAATGCAAAGGGGTTGCCTCGCAGGTTACTCAGGGGAACCTGGCGGTCACAGACCCGCTCGAACAAGTTGTTGATCATCTCCTTGGCCGTGGCTTCGGACTTGGCGGATCCCTTGGCCGGTTCTTGCAAGCTCTTTAGAGCGGAGTCCACCTGTAGTTCGGCCGCCTGTTGTTGGGCGGTGGCCCTGGCCGGTCCGTCGTGTAGACTCATCAGATACACACAGGCCATGCCCGCAATGAACAGGCCCGTCAGCACCAGGTTCGCTGCCCGAGCGGACTGGCCCGCATGGACGGGCATTTCCAACGGGTTCGTTTCATCCGCTTGCGCCTCCCCGGCCTCCTGCGACCCTTCCGGCGAGGACCTGTTGCCCCCGGCGAAATCGTAAGGCCGAAACTCACCGGTCAATCCAATCTGGTTTACGTCTTTGCCTGGCATGGCCTATGCCTCCTCCTTGGGGGGCTCACCGGCTCCCTTACGCTCGAAGAATACAGCGATCTCGATTGTAGCGAACATGTGTCCCTCCGGAGCGACCTTGAGTTTCTTGATGATCATCTTTCGCACGCGCATGATCCGCGATTGGTTTTCCATGGCCAGGAGAAATCCATAGAATCCTCGGAAGTCGCCCTGCAACTGGAGCATGACCGCCTGTTCGCCGTGCGGTCCGAGCAGGGCGGTGAACCGTTTGGCTTCCTGTGACGCCAGCGTTCGGACGGACTTGGCCGACAGGTTGTTGGACTTTGCCAGGTGCCACACTTCCTTGACGACCTGGTCAATTTCCTTCTCGTCTGGTAAGCGGGTTCGCAGGAACGCCACCGCCTTTTCGTTCTCGGCAACTTCCTGTTTCAGTCGGCCGATTACCCCCGAGACGTCCTGAAGCCGGGCCAGTTTGGCACGCTTGTCGCGGATCTGCCTTTTGATCTCCTCCTGGCGGGCTCTGCGCGGGCGAAAGTCGATCTGCCACGTCACCAGGGGGATGCTTGACAACACCACGGTAAAAATGAGTTCGCGAACACCGGGCTTCATGGTTCAACTCCTGGTCGACTGGGGGTGGGTTTCGCCAGGACCTTGAGGCTCCGGGGCGGGGTATCGCCCCCCTTTGCGAGCCCGGCCGCCACCTGCCACCGCCTGGCCACCGCGCCGGCGTCAACGCCACCACGCAGGCGGCAGTTCACACGAAACTTGCGCAGGGGATATCTCGTGGTGGGTTCGTTTGATTTCGTTGACGTTGCGTCATCCACAAAATCTTGGGTATAGACCAGGTCGACCGACTGCATGAGCCGGCTGCGAGTGAGATTGGCCAGGAAGCGGGCCACCTGAAGGTCGGTGTGGGCCAGGCCGATTACCTCCACCGTGACCACCGGCTTGGGGCGATCAACCGGGCCGGAGGCGGGCTTGGTTCCTTTGGTGGATTTCTTTTTGGCTTTTACGGTGGATCTCTTTGTTTTCCCTGTGGTTGCTGCGGGCTCGGGGGAGGGGAAT
>JASLZV010000137.1 GCA_030754715.1 Phycisphaerae bacterium | reverse complement strand
GAGGTGAACAAACGCAAACACCGGCGCGCTCGACTTGGGCGGGTCGGCAAGATGATCGAGCGTGTACAGGATTCTGCGTCTGTGTCTTGCGTAGGCCCCACTTGACCCTCCGGACAGATGGTATTCGAGCACTGGAAACGGTGTGGTCTCAAGCAGTCCATCATCGAATTGGCCGGGGAATTGCCAGTACAGGCAGGTGGCCTTCTCTATCTTTGAGGTAAGGTTATAGCCGGATGGGAAACAAATGATCCTGTAGCCGTAGGCGCGGAGCTTGGCGGTGACCTCATTCTGATAGATCATTGCTTTCAGGGGGACGCGATTTGCGCTCTTGCCGCCCAAGTGTTTCCTCAAGTCGTCGAGATATCGCATGTTAAGAGACGACGCCAGAGACAGCCCGGTTTGGCAATAGTTTGCCCCAGCCCAAGGAGCGACAAAGAATCCCTTGTCGGTCAGGAACTTGAGAAAGGCCGTGTTGTCGTAATCATATTTGTCTTTGAGAATATCTGCCCTGGCGTAACCGTCCATGATGAGATAGTAAATGTCTGGAAGCACCTGGTCTTTCTTGGGGCCCGCAGACCCGGGGGCAGCATCGGCCGGGGCCGTGTTCTTGTATCCACTGACTCCAAGATTCCGAAATGAGTAAAGGCCGATTCGGCCCACGACGACAATTACCAGGCCGATTGTCAGCAAGTTCAGCAGCGTCGTTGGAATAAGTAGAGGGCGTTTCGATATCATAACGGCAAGAGCGATGACAACCCCGATGGCTGTAAGGGCTGGCAGGACTACCCCGTGACGGGCGATGGACTCTCCGAGCGTGAGGAAAACGAGTTCCAGGACGTAGCTGTAGGACAGGAAAAGGCCGTAAAAAACAAAAACGATAATGCCGGCCTTGATTCTGTTTCTAAGAATCAGGCAGAGCAACCCCCACATAACCAGCGACAGAGCAGTTAGAATGACTATCGGGGCCAGTGTGACCTGAAAAGGGAAGTGGTCAATATTGTCTCCGTAGAGCCGCAGCACAAAGAAGGGCCCAAGCAGGAAGGGGTGGATCACCCGCACCTTCCTCTTGTTGTCTTGCTGTTCTGTCATTTCACCCACTTTGTCCTTCGATCATTCTGTAGTTTTCTTCAGGAGGTAAACTGTGCGCTTGGTGTCCTCGATGCTCGCGGACTTTTCGATGGAAAAGTATGTGCCGAAGGCCTTCTCGAAGTGCGTCTGGTCGTAGTCTGGAAAAATGTCAGCCCTTGATGCCAGGAGTTTCTGCACCTGGGAATCATTTTTGGGAACAAACTCAATGATGACGGTTGCACAGAGGTCCTTGAAGAATCTTGCGATGTTTTCCAGTGGGACGTTATTCGAAATCGCCAGGTGGTGAATCAACGCAAGGGCCATGACCGTGTCTGCCGGACCTCGCTCGGCCAGGGACATCCGTTCTTCGTTGGCCCAACCGATACTCGCGCTGGGGTTCGTCAGGTCCAGCACCAGCGGCAGCAGGCAGGGGTTCTTGCGTTGGACTGCTTCGAGATAGTTCTTCTCGACGGCGGCCGGATCCACGTCGAACGAGACCGTCTGGATGCCCTTGTCGCTCGCGATGCGGCTGAAGACACCCGTGTTAGCCCCAAGGTCCCACACCGTCTGAGGAGCGGCCTCTTCAATCATTGCCGCGACCAGCGCCTTCTTCCGTTCGATCGCATCGTGTGAGTAGTTTGTAAAGGTATAGTATTGGCCCCATTCCGTCCCCGCCGGCTGCCAGGTGAGCCTGTTTACCGCGGAGCGCAGATTGTCGATGAGACCCAGCAGGGCCATGCGCCCCATTGACCGCTTGCTCAGGTCGACAGGCTTGTTTTCATAGCGTTTCTGGGCCTTGGCGTGAAGATGGATGTGAATGTACAGGGAGAACGCCAACCGGCTGCGAAAGCCCAGGAGCCGGCTGGCCAGGTCCAGTGGAATGCCGTCCATATGGACGCGAAGCAACTGATTCAGCCGTATGTCCTTGCGGCTCATCAGTGCCAGCGGCGCCAGGAAATGCTGGCAGAATTGCCTGTATGCCACCCAGGGGGATCCTTTCCGAGGCCTTTCGAATGACAGCGTATCGACTAAGATCGGTTTGCCTTTGTGGAACTGAATGTTGTAGGCGCTGGAGTCCTTCAGCGACATGGCGTGGTCCATTGCGGTTTTCTGGACTTCGAGCGTCAGCATCGCCGCATCCTTCAACTGGCTGAAGCACCATTCATAAGGATAGGATATAAACGGAAGCACCTCCGACTTGATGATCTTGTATGCCTGGTCGGACTCGGCCAGTTCAATGCCGACCTCTTCGTGGGCGATGAGCAGGCCCCTGTCCGCCAGGTCCTTATACAGCCCCGAATCAATAAGACAGTCGTAGTCATCTTTATAGACGCGGTTTATTTGGCGATACAGGCGTCCGTCCCGCATAAAGACAAAGCCGCTGGGGTCACGAAAAGATCCGCGAATCTTCGCTCCTGACATTCCACTGTCCTTGTTATGGGCCGGTATATGCCCAGGTGCGCGGTCAATCCGGCGACTCGTCCTTTGGCTCCTCCCGGTTTCCCTTGAAAAACTTTCCCACAAACGCCCTGATCTGGCGCCAGAAAATCTTTATAGCCAGCAGCGCGCCCAGGAAACTGCCCAAGAGGACCTGAAGCAGGAAACTTCCCGTAGCCGGGTCAATATAGCCCAAAGCCGGTCGGGTTAGCACCAGCAGCGGCAATAAGACTAACGCAACGAGTCCCCAACGGCTGCGGGATTGTCTCATCAATACGTCCCTTCGTCGGCCGGTACTGTCGTTGGGAGATCGGATCGGTAAGGTAGGCCGCACTGTTGACTGGTTTGCATGGATGACACCTGTGTTTCGCTTCGGCTTGGTGAGCCAGCGGCCTGACCGCCGTATTGCAGCCGCGGGTCTTGCCCACCGGCCGGCCCAACCAGCCAGGATAACCAGTAATGCGAAACCCGAGACGTTGCCCAGCAGGCAAAGCACCATGGCCGCGAGTCCCGGGCGGAACCAGTCGGGGCTGGGAACGCGGACCTAGCCGACTAAAAGAAGCACGATAACGGCGAGCAGTTTTACCCGGCCGAGTTCATCCAGGGCCGACCGCGCCATAACCCCAAGCACGTGCAGCGTTGACCGGATGGTCAAGCCGGCAAGTGTCAGCCATATGAGCCCGGCCGCGACCAGTACCGGCAGGAGCCGCCGAAGCGTGCCCCAATCGAGCACATGGCGGTACCGGTAACCCAGTATCATTGCCGCCTGGATCCCCAGGTAGGTCACAAGCCAGAACATCGTAACTCTTGCGAAAGGAATCTTCTTGCAACTATCCTCAGGGTTTGGCGATACTTTCATCAAACGCTCACTGTATGCTTTTTCCGGACACGGTGCAATCTTGAACGCGAGCAAAACAAGCGGTCAAACGCGGGTTGCTGCCCCACTGCGTCACCGAAAGGGGAGACTCATCCTACTGCTGATTATCGTCGGCATGGCGATAGTCGTGTGGGTTATCCAACGTTCCGGCCCTCCACTGTCGGGGTGGGGCAAGGATCTCGAGGCGGCAATGAAACAGGCATCCGAGGGCCGCCGCCGCGCCGTGATCCTGTTCCAAGCATCTTCGCCCAGCCAGCCGACGCGAGATCTAATCAAAAGGGTGCTGGGCCACTCCGAAACTAAGAAGGCGCTTGAGGGGGGTAAATTTATCCGCGTGCAACTCAAAACATCGCTGGGATCACCGGTGGCGAAAGAGTACAAGATACGGGATCTTCCCACCGTGGTGATCGTTGACTCTGAAGGCAAAGAATTGAACCGCCGCGTGGGCTACATCAGTTTTGCCGAGTTCCTGGCGGGCTTCCTGGACTGCACACAAATCGTGAAACCATGACGTTGATTTCGTACCCTTCGTCTCCCCGGCAGCTTGATTTGACTCTCTTTTTAGCGGGTGCGTTTCTCTCCGGAGTCTCTGCGGCCTGGGGGGTCGAAGAGGAACGTGGCCTGCCCGGTCTTGTGGCGAGAAGAAGCGGTTCACGCATGTGCGTGAGCCGCTTCCGATAGTGGTAAGGGCGACAAATCAAATCTTCAGCCGCCTTTTTCGTCGAACCAGCACCAGCAGCGACCCGATGACCAGGAGCGAAATCGTGGCCGGTTCGGGCAGGGCGTCGATGATCTGGTCGCGATACAGCGACAAATCGCCCGAGTAGGTGAGGTTGTCGTAAACGGCTGTGTGGGCCGGCTGATTGTTGAATAGTCCGAGAGCCAGCATCAACCCGGCCAGTTCCCATTCGCTGGAAGAAGAATTGTATGCAAAAACACCCCCGCCGGAGTCGCCGCCCACGACTTGACATTCGTTGTCGCCGGCGCCGGAGTCGAACCTGGTCGAGAAGGCCGATGTCGTACCGAAGGTTCCCGAAAGAATCGTGTTGGTTGCTGAGTGGACCTCGTTTGTGCCCCAGCGTTTGGTGTGGTTGGAACTGGTCTTGAAACCGGTGAATTCCCCGTTGGCTTCGGGGAAATCCTCTTCCCTCCAGTCCCACTCCGTCGGGTCGGTATCGACGTACCAGAGGATGCTCGATGCGTCTCGATCTCTGCCGGCGCCGATCATGGTCACGTCGGTGTTCTGGGAGGGTGTATCGGACCGGATCGTCAAGACCCCAAGGCCCGTGTCCCCGGCGACTCTGAAAACACCCAGGTCGGCATTGGTGGTGTTGTTGTACTTGATGCGGGTAAACGTGCCCTCAATTTCGTAATAGGTTGTCTGGCTCGATTCGAACTGAATCTGGGCCTTGCCGGTTCCACTTCCTCCGTGTTGGTATTGATACACGTGGTAGGCTGTCAGAATCCACCCGTCCTGTAGATGAATCCCCGATCCGATCGACATTTCCCCGATGTTTGCGAAGCCGGGGTCGTTGGGCTTACCGCCGCTGCCGCTTGGGGCGCTGGTGTGGCCGGTACCTCCGGAATAGACCACGGCAAACGAGGGTTGACACAAAGCAACCACAGTGGCCGCGCAGCAGGCGACCATGAGAAGCCTCTGCACTTTACACATGCTCATCTACCTCCTGCAGGCTCTTTGAGAGGTTACACCTTCCAATAAAGCGCTGGCTCAACGGTCCGGCGATGGGCTCAAACCGGATACCGATAAGCGTATTCTACCCGAGAAGCAGTGTTTAAGCAACCCCCATTTTCTGCGAAATTGCCGTTTTCAGCCCTCGCGGTAGGCGGCAGCCTACGTCTTGATCTTGGTGATCTTTACGCGCAAGTACTTTTGGCGGTGGCCGGTCTTTGTGCGCGAGCCCTTGCGGCGGCGCCAGTGAAAGATGTGCACCTTTTCGCCCTTGACCTCGGGTGCGATGATCTCGGCGTCTACCTTCGCGCCGGCCACCACGGGCGTGCCGACCTTCACGTTGCCCTCGTCGCTCACCAGAAGGACGTGGTCGAAGGTTACCTTCTTGGCGTTGTCGGCCAATTCACGCAGGTCTACGTCCAGCACGTCGCCTTCGCAAACGCGAAACTGCTGCCCGCTGTCTTCAATTACCGCATACATACTCTTGTTCCCGCCCCCCATCGTAGAAAAGGCAACATTATTCGCATCCCAGGGAATCTGTCAAGGAATCATTTCACATCGGCCCAGGAAACTCCCCGCCACAGCAAGGCGGCCGAGACGACGCATTCTGCGGGACCATCAGCACCGGACATTCAAGCAGAGATTTCCCGTTTGGCCTCTCGCCCTGGCCCCTGTACGGACGCAGGTGACCATCGCCCATATGGCTGCATCGACTCCGGTAGCAACTTCGGTGAGACCGGTGTAC
>JASLZV010000136.1:4595-5820 GCA_030754715.1 Phycisphaerae bacterium | reverse complement strand
GACAGGGACTACATCGTCCGGGACGGCCAGGTCGTCATCGTCGATGAGTTCACCGGGCGACTGATGGAAGGGCGGGAGTGGTCCGACGGGCTCCACCAGGCCGTCTGTGCCAAGGAACGCGTCCCCGTCAAGGAAGAGAACCAGACGCTGGCGACCGTTACGTTGCAGAATTTCTTCAAACTGTACAAAAAACTTGCGGGAATGACCGGCACGGCCATCACCGAGGCCACCGAGTTCGTGAAGATTTACGGCCTGGACGTCGTCTGCGTGCCGACCCACCGTCCGGTAAACCGCATAAACCACAACGACCGGATCTACGCCGGAGAGGATGCCAAGTTTCAAGCCCTGGTTGAGGAAATCAACGAGGTCTCCAAAAAGGGCCGCCCCATCCTGGTCGGTACCACCAGCATCGAGAAGTCCGAGCATCTTTCGGAAATGCTCCGGCGGACCTACGGCACGGAGCACCAGGTGCTCAACGGGCGGATACAGGATGCCGGCGTTGAAGGAGAAATCGTCAAGTCCGCCGGCTGGCAGCGACCGCTCAAAAAGGGGTCCAAGGAGATGGTCGGCAACGTGACCATCGCCACGAACATGGCCGGCCGCGGCACGGACATCAAACTCGGCCCGGGCGTGGTCTATGACAAATGCCGGGTTCCCTCGGAAGAAAGCCTCGGCGAACTGGGCCTGGAGGTCGATCCGCTGTATCCGTCGGGCGTCAACAAGTGCTGCCTCTTCTGCCAACAGTACGATTCGGCTACCAACTGTGCAGGCTGCTTCAAACCGAAACTCGACCCCGCCTTTCCGCTCCGCGGCAGGAGCGACTGCCGCCTTGAGGTGCCCTGCGGGCTGCACATTGTCGGAACGGAGCGACACGAGGCGCGCCGCATAGATAATCAGTTGCGAGGTCGATCGGGCCGGCAGGGCGACCCCGGCTCCAGCCGCTTCTTCCTGTCCCTCAGGGATGACCTGATGGCCATCTTTGCCGGAGAGTGGACGCTGAAGGTCCTTGGCTGGCTGGGTCTCCAGGGGGATATGGCCATCGAGGACAAACGCGTCTCACGCGGTATTGCCCGCGCCCAGAAAAAGGTCGAGGAGCGGAACTTCGAGACCCGCAAGAACCTGCTCGAATACGACGAGGTCATGGACCACCAGCGACACCAGTTCTACTCCCAGCGACAGAAAAGCCTCGAAGGGCGCTACCTTGAGGGTCTGGTGATGGACATGA
>JASLZV010000136.1:0-4585 GCA_030754715.1 Phycisphaerae bacterium | reverse complement strand
AGATCCACGCCGAAACGCCCGACGATCTGGGCGACCTGGAAAACTCTCTGCGCAATTCCGCCAAGGAAGAGGCCGTCAACACCATTACCATCACTCTCGGGGAGTACATGGACGTTGACACGGACCGCCAGGAGTGGGACCTGCGCGGGCTGTCGAGTTGGGCCATGAGCCGATTCGGCGTGAACATCTCTCAGAACCAACTACGCAAAATGACGCCCGAGGAGGTGGCCGAGCAACTCAACCAGACCGCCTGCGGGCGCATCGATCAGATTGACCTGACCCCGCTGGCGGTCTACTTGGCCGAAGACTTTGCCGTCCAATCGCTGGCCGAGTGGGCCGAGGCAAAGTTTGCCGTCACCGTCACCACCGACGAACTGGGCGGGCGGGAGGCCACCGCCGAAGACGTCAGGACCATATTGATTGAGAAGGTCGAGCAACTTTACCGGCGGCGCGAGATCGAATACCCCGTGGAATATGCCCTGGATATGACGCTCGGTCAGACCGGGCCGGAAAACGTCTATGCCATCGGCCAACTGGTGGCCTGGGCCAACCGGAAGTACGAGGGGAACCTGAGCACCGATGATTTCCACAACGTCAAGCCCCAGGAGATATACCAGAGCATTGTGGGCCTCTCGGAGCAGTGGTCCGCGCCTCAGCGGTTGGAGCAGTCCCTCCGCCAGGGCGTCGGGGACAATCCCACCGTGGAGCAGGCCATCGAGTTCGCCAAGGTCCGGTTCGATACCGATCTGACGCCGGCGGACTTCAACGGCGACATCCTGGGCCGCCTCAGCGACGTCGGGCGACGATTTCTCCGGCGAGAGGTGACCGAACTGGAACGATATATCCTCTTGCAGATCTACGACAGTTCGTGGATGGACCATCTCCTGAGCATGGACCACCTCAAGAGCGGTATCGGCTTGCGCGGATTTGCCGAGCAGGACCCGCGGGTGGCCTACAAGCGAGAGGGCGCAAATCAGTTCCAGGAGATGCTTGCCGCCGTACGCGACAAGGTCACCGATATGATCTTCAAGGTTCGTCTGACCGCCGGGCAGGAAATGGCCAACGTGTACCAAATCTCCAATATGGTCCACGAACAACTCACCGGCTACGACCATCTTACACAGGGCATGGACGCCCAGGACCCCGGGGCGCCGCAGAAGGTTGAAACCATCAAACGCGACGTGCCCAAGGTCGGACGCAATGATCCGTGCCCGTGCGGTTCGGGCAAGAAGTACAAGAAATGTTGCGGGAGAGTCTGACGTGGTGAAAGTATCCGATGCCAAGGCGTGCAAACTGGCGCTGGCCGACGGGCTGGTGTTTACGGGGCGATCGTTCGCCGCCGAAGGGACTGCCGAGGGCGAGGTTGTTTTCAACACCGGTATGACCGGCTACCAGGAGGTCCTTACCGATCCGTCCTATACCGGGCAGATAGTGGCCATGACCTACCCGCTCATCGGAAACTACGGCGTCAACGACGAGGACGTCGAAAGCCACAATCGCAAGGTCCAACCCCGGGCCTTTGTGGTCAAGGAGCTCTCGCCCATTGCCAGCAACTTCAGGTCCGACAAGACCTTGCAAGAGTACCTCGCGGACGCCGGAATCATGGCCCTCAGCAATATCGACACCCGCGCCCTGACCAGCCACATCCGCCTGGCCGGTGCAATGAACGGCGCCATGAGTACCGAAATCCTTGACGACGATCAACTCGTCAGCCGCGCCCGGGCGATTCGCCCAATGCTTGGAATGGATCTTGTCAAAGTCGTTACCCCCGACGCTGCTTACGATTGGGCCGAGGGATACATCTCACAGTTTGCCCAGGCCCCGCGCGACCACGGAAAGAAAATCTACGACGTGGTGGCTATAGACTGCGGCGCCAAAATGAACATCATGCGCAACCTTGTGGCCTGTGGCTGCAATGTCCGTGTTGTCCCGGCGACCGCGGGCGCCGAAGAAATTCTCGAATGCAAGCCTCAGGGCGTCTTCGTCTCGAACGGGCCGGGCGACCCTGCGGCCGTTACCTACACCGCCGAGGCGATGGAGGGCATTGTCGGCAGGGTGCCCGTTTTCGGCATTTGCCTTGGCCACCAGATACTGGCCTGTGCCCTTGGGGCCAAAACCTACAAACTCAAGTTCGGGCATCACGGCTGCAATCACCCGGTGCGGAACGAGGCCACCGGCAAGGTCGAGATTACCAGCCAGAACCACGGCTTTGCGGTGGAGGCCGAATCAATCAAAGACGCCGGCGCGCAGGTCACGCACGTGAACCTGAACGACATGACGGTCGAGGGTTTTTCGCATTCCGACAAGTGTCTTTTCAGCGTGCAGTACCATCCGGAGGCCTCGCCGGGCCCGCACGACGCGACCTATCTGTTTGACTGTTTTCGGGACATGATGGCCGGCGGTTCGGCCCCGACGGCTGAGCAAATGCACGCCGCACAGGAAAAACTCGCCAAGGCCCGCTGGAGCCCTGCGCCTCCTCACGGACTGGACCAGTCGGGCGCGTCCTTCAGGCGATAGAGCATCTCGCCGGCCTTGGGAACGTACAGTCTACCTTCAGACTCGTGGCCTTCCCACTGGCTGATGTCTACCTCGGCCGGGTTGCGATATCCCATGTTGATGCTGCGACAAACGTCCCCGGGGATCGCCGTAGCCAGCGTGACGCTGATACGCGGCTTTTCCACGCCGTCCTGGTAGGTTCCGATGCCGCGGACGTGCGATGAATGGGCCAGGACGCCCCAGGGGTAATCCTTGAACTTGTCCCACTGCTTGAGGAAATACTCCAGAGTGTGGTATCCCACCTCCCGAATCACCTTCCCGTGGGCCGCCGCGAGTTCCTTGATGTGCGGGGCTAAGATGATCAATTCGCCGCCGTCGGCCACCACCGGTTCCATCTTGTACATGCACTTGCCCCCGGTCCACAGTTCGTCGTACATCTCCGGCGCGCGGGATAGGATGGATCTGAAGGGTCTGTCCACGTAAGTGATGTGAATCTCGGTCGACAGGTCCGCGGCGGACGACCATGCCTCGCGAAGCGCTCCGAAATACAGCCCCCCCAGGTCGCGCCCCTTCACAACCATCGCCAGCAGGCGGGTGGGCACGGAAATCATCTCAACCGCAGCGTTCAGCAGGGCCCGGACGGGAGTATCCTTGCAGCCGATGATCTTGGGGATCGTAATGAGGGCCCCGATCCAGTGGAAGAAGTTCAGCAATTCCTCGCCGCATATTCCGGGGAAGAAATACTTCGCCCCGCCGGAGAATCCCACCACCTCGTGGGGGAACACCGGACCGGCCACCATGACAAGGTCGTAATCGAATATCCGCCGGTTTATGGTTATGTCGATGTCCTTCTCGAATCCCGCCGAGGCGGCGCCGGTGATCCGGCGAATTTGCTCCGCGCTCAAGGTGCCGATCTTCTCCAATGCGTCGGGGCTCTTCCAGTCGTGGTTGAACACTTCCGAACCGGGCAGGACCTCACCGCGGCGCCCGGGCTCGATGCCCAGCAGGGTGTCGATCTGCCCCTCGCCGAGGGCCGGGTGGGTGCCCAGGGCAATGAGAAAATCCAGTTTTCGTGCCTTTGACGCCATGGCGGCGTGCAGGCCCCGGGCAATCTGGGGCAGCGGGCAGGTGCGAGTGTGGTCGGGTATGATTACCAGCAGACGCTTGCCCTGGGGTGAGATTTGTTCTACGGCGGCGTCGATAATCTCCGTGATGTCCGCGTCGCTCAGGCAGCCGTCCGGTTGTCCGCGTCCGATTACTGTCATGAAAATCTCGCTTTCTTTGCCTTGACGTCCACAGCATTCTAGGGTATTCGACCCGCCGCTTCAAAGAGCGGGCTTTGCCGGCGGCTTTGGGGATTATACAATCAAATAGGGAAACCACTGATGATCGTAGTAAACGTGACGCACGAGGCGGTGGAAAAGGTCGGTGGGATCGGCGCGGTAATTGCCGGGCTGATGAACGCCGATGCCTACGCCAAAGCCGTCACCAGGACGATCCTGCTTGGCCCGCTGCTGACCACCGACCGACCGGTGAACCTCCGCCTCGGTGAAGGCGGAAAGGTATACTACAGCAGCCTCGACGGAATGGACTCGCCGACGTGGCGAACAAAGTTCCGCCCAATCGAGCGGATCTACGACGTTGGCATCGTTTACGGCACGCGCAAAGTCTCGGACCCCTGCACCGGCCGTGTCGTCGAGGCCGAGGTGCTCCTGTTGGACGTCTTCCACGCCAACAAGGAACGCCTGAGCCTGTTCAAGAGCGAATTGTGGGAAAAGTTCGCCGTGCCGTCCGACCGGTTTGAGTCCACTTGGGAGTTCGAGCAGTACGTTCGTCTGGCCGAGCCCGGCTACGAGGCCCTCAAGGCCATCGGCGGCGAGGCGGGCAAAGAGGTGATGGTCATCCTGGCCCATGAGTACATGGGCATGCCCACGGCGCTGAAGGCGGTGTTGGACGGGCGGGCCGACACGCGAACGGTGTTCTACGCCCATGAGGTGGCGTCGATTCGCCCGATCGTGGAGGACCGGCCCGGCCACGACACGATGTTTTACAACGTGCTGACCGAAGCGTCCCGCTGCCGGCGAACTAT
>JASLZV010000135.1 GCA_030754715.1 Phycisphaerae bacterium | reverse complement strand
GGATATGGCTGCTGATTTCCTGGTCGTTGTTTGAGGCGACAACCTCGGCGCCAGGGCACTGGCGGCGGAAATCGGTTACTTCTTCGGGTCTCTCATCCACCAGCAGAATGAACACCGCGCTTTCGGGGTTGTTAATGTTGACGGCGTTGGCGATCTGCTGAAGGAGGATCGTCTTGCCGCTTCGAGGAGGGGATACGATCAGCCCACGCTGGCCCTTGCCGACCGGGCAGATGATGTCCAGCACCCGCATCTCGAGCGTACCGTCGGGGGTCTCCAGTCTCATCTGCGGCTGAGGGTCCACCACGATCTGATCGCTGAAAGAAACAATGTTGGTATAATCCTGGGCCGGCTTGCTGTTGATGGTGATGAGCTCTTCCATCCGCGGACCGCCTTTTCGCTTGGTGGGAGGGGCAACTTTGCCCTCGACAAACAGCCCGTTCCGTAGCCCGTCGTGGCGGATGAAGTCCTTTCCGACGAACACGTCTCCAGGCGTGGCGCGGTATCCGTTCTTGCTCTGGCGCAGAAAACCGTAGCCTTTTTCGGTGATTTCCAGCACGCCCGAACCAATCTGCTCATTTGTCTCACTTGTCGTTTCGTCCACTTGCTCAGTCATTGTGAAAACCTTCCTCGGTGTTGTCCAAACCTCAGGTCCGTTAGCATGTGGGGCCGGCGGCGATTACCGCCAGGCAATTCAGAGTCCAGTTAACTAACCCCTCGCGTAACGCCGGATATCTTACACCCCCTCGCCGCCAATGGAAGCCCTTTTCCCGAAAAAATTCCCGTCGCCGCTCCATGCCCTCATTCCCCCAGGCGCCGCGCCTCGCTCAGGTCGATTCTCCCCTCGTACCAGGCCTTGCCGATGATTACACCCCAGCAGCCGATCTTCTTGCAGGCCAGCACGTGCCCCGGCGACGCGACCCCGCCGGATGCGATCATCGGTACGTCGGTGACACCGATCAGTTCGGCGGTGGCCGCCACGTTCACCCCCGTCATCATGCCATCTCGTGAAATGTCGGTATGGATGATCGCCGCAAGCGGCCAGCCGGCCGTCCGGGAGGCAACCTCCACGGCGGTGGCATCGACCTGCTGCGTCCAGCCGTGGATGGCTAGCGCTCCGCCGCGGACATCCAGGGCCAGGGCGACCCGGCCGGCCAGGTCGTCGCGACATACCAGGTCTTCAAACCACCCCCAGTCGGCCAGCGCCGCCGAACCGACGATTACACGTTCCACGCCGAGGTCGAGCATGCTGCGAATGACCTGCTCGCTGCGCATACCACCCCCCAGTTCCACACGCGCACCCACCGCCTTGCAAATTGCTCGAACCGCCGCTGTGTTGCCCCCAAGGCCCGACCGTGCAGCGTCCAGGTCCACCACGTGAATCCAACCGACCCCGGCTTCGGCGATCGTCCGCCCAATCGCCACCGGATCGGCGCTGTAAGTCGTCTGCAGGTCATAATCGCCTTGTTGTAGGCGCACGACCTTTCCCTCTCGCAGGTCTATCGCCGGAAGGATTTCCATGACAAGTTGCCGCGAATGTTGCAGCCGGACCGCCACGCCGGGTTGGAGCAGTTAACGATTAGATGTAGCGTCCCAGGACTGGACGAGGACGCCCCTGGCAAGAAGGCCCAAGCAGGCGATACCGTTGCATCGTCGATGCAGGCCGACGCCGCTAGGCGAAACCGCAGCTAATTCTGTCAGAGCCGCACGAAGTTTTCCAGTATTTTCAACCCGGCGGACTGGCTTTTTTCGGGATGGAACTGCGTGGCGAAGATGTTCCTGTACCACACCGCCGAAGTAAAGTTGCAACCGTAATCTGTCGTGGTGATTGTCAGGTCGTCTTCCAGGGGCACCACGTGGAAACTGTGCGCGAAGTACATGTACTCGCCGCCCGCAAGACCGTCGAGCATGGGGCAGGAACGCTCCTGTTGGATTTGGTTCCAACCCATGTGGGGTATGCGCAGCGACTGACCGCTGATTCGCTGGTCCAACTCAAACCGAACCACCTTGCCGGGCAGCAGACCCATGCCATAGTGTTCGCCGTCTTCGTAGGATACGTCGAAAAGCAGTTGCAGACCCAGGCACAGCCCAAGGTACGGGGTCCCGCGCTTGACCGCCCGGATCACCGGTTCCACCAGCCTCTGTGCCTTCAGTTGATCCATCGCGTCGCCGAAGGCCGCCACCCCCGGCAACACGATCTTCTCGGCCATGGCTAGTTCGCCCGCCGTGGTCACTATGCGCGCATCTCCGCCCACGTGCTGCAGGGCCCGTTCAACGCTGCGAAGGTTGCCCATTCCGTAGTCGACGATTGCTATCATGGTGCTTGGAGTCTCCTTTGTGTGCAGTAAGTATAGGATAAAAAACAAGCCCACCCAAAGCAATGGGTGGGCTTGATGCGAGTTTTCTCGACCGCCGGGCGGGCGCCTATCTCGACCGCTCGGACGACTGCCTCAAGACTACGATCTCCACCCGACGGTTCTTCTTCTTGCCGCCCCGCGTCCTGTTGTTAGCCATCGGGTGAGTTGTGCCCATGGCAATGGTTTCAATCGTCGACGGTGTGATGCCCTTGGTGATAAGGTATCGCGACACCGCCATCGCGCGGTTGGCCGACAGGTCCAGGTTGTCCCGCCACAGCCGCTTGGACTTCCTGATGGGATCGGAGTCGGTGTGTCCGTAAATGCGTATGGACGCGCCGGCGTAGGTGCTCTTGAGATCGGCGGCGATCCTGTCCAGCTTGCGCTTCCCCGCCGGCAAGAGGCTCGCACGCCCCGGGGAGAACAGCACGTCGCTGCCGAGGGAAATCTCATCGCCCAACGTCCCCGACTTCCAGTCGCTCTCGGTGCCCGCCAGAGGCTCGGTCTTTGTAGCCGCCAGGTCGCTGAGGGACTTGCGTTCGGCCTTGAGGCTCTCGACCTCCAGTTCTTGGGCGTTCAGTTGCGTCAGCAGTTCGTTGTTGCGGGTTGTGGCGCGGGCGAGTTGGCCGCGCAGTTCTGTCCTCTCGCCCAGCAGGTTGTTGTTCCTATCGGTCAGAATCTGGATCTGTTGTTGTTTCTTGTCGGTGCACCCGGCGCCCGACAGGAAGGCAACGGCGAAAAGGCCGATTAGTGTCGTCGATTTGGCGGGCATCATGGCTGGTTTCTCCTACTTGGGCCAACCCCACGGATATATTTATATTGTTGTCCGGCAATTATACGCATCAGCGTACGCGGGCGATAGGCCCTAACCTGTTTTTTCAGATTTTACCCAGACACTGCGGATTGGGTTTTATCCCTGCGACTGCTCGATTTTGGCGCTTTTGCGGGCCTTGCGGATGGCCGACACCCCTCGCACCAGCGTCTTCACCAGCCACGGCAGCAGCAGACCGCCCGCCATCGATCCCAGCATCACCACCCCAGTGTTGCAAGGGAGGCTCTTGCCGTACAGCGAGAAGTTGCCCTCGTTACCCCACTGCAGCGCCAGCAGCAGGAATCCGCCCAGCAGAACCAACCCACTGAAAACCGTCAGGACGTATCCCTTCAGGCGGGTTGCAATCATCGTTTTCTCCTATGTGCGGGTCCATTGGAAGGCGGCAAAATACGGGCGCAATAATTCCAGACACCCGTCGTAGAACAGCATCACCACCAGGGTCGCCGTCGCCAGCCACGGACCGTACGGCAGTTCGCGCTGCCTCCGGGCCAACAGCAGGTGCAGCGCCCACAGCAGGGCGAATATCGGAGCGATGAAAAACACCAGCGAAGGCACGATCCATCCGCAGACGGCTCCGACCGCCGCCAGAATGTGCGCGTCGCCCAGGCCCATGGCCTCTTTGCCGAACCCTAGCGTCCCAAGGATGCGGATGCCCCAGATCCACGTCCCGCCGACCAGGTAGCCCACCAGCGCCGCCTGGAACGCCGCGAAGTTGCCAGCCGGCCATCCGCTGGCCTCCGTGCTGACCTGCGCCCAGGCTTGCCCGGCCGCCGGCACCTTCGTTACCAGCAGGTATGCGCCGGCGGCCAGTATGACAGCCGGCCCCAGGAACAGCACTTCACGCAGGATCTCCAGACGCGGGTTTACGCCGTGGGCCTTGCTGATGGCTATGCTGGTGGGGGGCTCGGAGGATTCCTCGCTACCCGTGTCTTTAAGCGGCGGGTCGCGCGCGTCGATGAAACTCGGCTGCAGCAGCCTCATTCGCTGTAGAAGCAGCGAGACACCCAGGCCGATGGCCGCCGCCAGGCCCATCGCCCCCAGTACCGGCGGGACGCGGGGCAGGAACTGCGATGAGGGCGGCGCCGCAGCCGCCACCGCCAGGGCAATCGCCGAGACCACCCAGCACGCCTCCAGCGGCACGATCCAGTGCGAGATGTCGATAATCGAGCAGGCCAACAGGCCCGCCAGCAGGCACGCGTGGGCCACGAACATCGGCCAGGAATGAGTAAATCGACCGGCTCCGTCGCGAATGTCCAGCCAGAAGTAACACACGTACAGACCGCCGACCAGAATCGCCGTAGACGCCTCCACCAGCGGATATCCCGGTGAAATGGGTTTGTGGCATTGTCGGCACCGCCCCCTCAGCACCAGCCAACTCACAACCGGAATGTTGTCGAACCATCGGATCGCACGACCGCACTTGGGGCAGTGGCTCCCGGGAAATACCATGTTTTGCCCGCGAGACAGACGATAGATTACCACGTTCAGAAAACTGCCCACGCACGCGCCGAACGCCAGGATGAAAAGCAAATGGATGATTTCCAATGAACGATCCTTACCCGCGAGGGTTCTTGGTTGCTCCCTTGGGCTCCTTGCCGGCCCCGCGGCCACGCATCTGCAGCCCGAACAGCCGGATAAACCCCGTCGCGTCCGACGGGCAGTATTCGTCGCCCATGGTAAAACTGGCCAGGTCCGTGCTGTAGAGGCTCTTGGGCGAACTTACGCCCGCCGGCGTGGCGCGACCTTTGAAGCACTTGATCCGCACCGTTCCCGTCACGTCCTGCTGCGTCCGGGCCACAAATGCATCCAGCCCCTCCCGCAGTGGGCAAAACCATTTCCCGTTGTACACCAGTTCGGCATACTTCAGCGCGACCTGCTGCTTGTATTGTAAAGTGTCCTTATCCAGCGTGATAGACTCCAGCGACCGGTGGGCCTCGAACAAAATCGTCCCGCCGGGAGTTTCGTACACCCCGCGGTTCTTGATCCCCACCAGGCGGTTCTCCACCAGGTCCACCTGCCCAACGGCGTGCTTCCCGCCCACGGCGTTGAGTCGCTCGATCAACTCGTCCCCGCTCAACCGCACGCCGTCCAGGGCAACGGGCACGCCCGAGCGGAAGTCGATCTGCACGTAGGCCGGCTTGGCCGGGGCCTTGCTCACCGGCGCCGACATCAGCCACAGCGACTCGACCGGTTCGTTGGCCGGGTCTTCCAGCTCCGCGCCCTCGTGACTCATGTGCCACAGGTTGCGGTCGCGAGAATACATCTTTTCCTTCGTCACCGAAACCGGAATCCCCTTCACCTTGGCGTATTCGACAGCCGCACGGCGGCTGGTCAGGGCAAACTGCGGATCCTTCCACGGCGAGATGATCCGCAGCTCCGGCGCCAGGGCCATGTAGGTCAACTCAAACCGCACTTGGTCGTTTCCCTTGCCGGTTGCGCCGTGGGCCACCGCGTCGGCTCGCTCCTTCAGGGCGCAGTCAACCTGGGCCTTGGCGATCAGCGGGCGGGCGATCGACGTGCCCAGCAGGTACACGTGCTCGTAAACCGCACCGACCGCCAGCAGCTTGAAGCAGTATTGCTCAGCGAATTCCTTTCGCAGGTCGGCTACCACGCACTTGTCGGCACCGGAGGCCAGCGCCTTTTCCTCGATACCGTCCAACTCGCCGGCGCCCTGGCCCACGTCTGCGGCAAAGGCAATCATCTTGCAGCCGTACTTGTCCTTCA
>JASLZV010000134.1 GCA_030754715.1 Phycisphaerae bacterium | reverse complement strand
CCGCCGGTGCCGCGGCTGTCGGTCCTGCCCAGGGCCCCCGTGCCGATGGCATCGTTCCGCGGCCACAAATCCAGAGGAGATGTACCTTGGAAGCATTGTCGGCTGTGTGGACCAGAGGACGCAGCGTGATTCTGCTGTCCCTTGTAGTCGGCGTGATGGGTGTCGGGGCATCTGTGGCCGCAGCCGGTTCAGCGGGGTCCGGCGTCTTGGGCGCCACGGCCGTTGTGGGCGATGTTGTTGGCATTCCCTGGCTGTGGTGGATTGCACCCGGCGGGGCGATACTGGCCTTGATCTTTGCCTATGTGTTCTTCCGGCAGGTCAAGGCGGCCGACCCGGGCGACCGGAAGATGCAGGAAATCGCCCAGCATGTGACCGATGGAGCGTATGCCTATCTTCGCCGCCAGTACAAGGTGGTGGCTGTGTTCTTCGCCGTGGTCTGCGTGGCCCTGTACTTTATGGGGCGCGCGGGTCTGCAGCATCAAATCGGGTTTGTGGTGTTTCTTGCAGGTGGGTTTTTTTCAGGTCTGTGTGGCTTTTGGGGCATGAAGACGGCCACCCTGGCTTCCAACCGTACCACCCAGGGGGCCAAGGAAGGCCTCAACCGCGGGCTGACCGTTGCGTTCCGCGCCGGGGCGGTTATGGGTCTCGTAGTGGTGGGCTTTGGCCTGCTGAACATCACCGTCTGGTTCTTGGTCTTTACGAAATTTGCCCCGTGGTTCTACGGGATGATGGGTTGGGCGCCCTTCAAAATGTCGCTGGTTGAGGTCACCGCCGTGATGCTGACCTTCGGCATGGGCGCTTCCAGCCAGGCGCTGTTCGCACGCGTGGGCGGGGGCATCTTCACCAAGGCTGCCGATGTCGGGGCGGACCTGGTGGGCAAGGTGGAGGCGGGGATACCTGAAGACGATCCGCGCAACCCGGCTACCATCGCCGACAACGTTGGCGACAATGTCGGCGACGTCGCGGGCATGGGCGCCGATCTGTACGAAAGTTATTGCAATTCGATCCTGGCCACCGCGGCGCTGGGGGTGGCGGCGGCCATGTCGCTGGACATGGACATGGGCCGGCAGGTTCGCCTCCTTGCCGTGCCGATGGCGCTTGCCGGGGTCGGGACGGTGTTGAGTACTCTGGGCATCTACCTGGTCCGAACCAGGGAAGGTGCTTCCATGAAACAGTTGATGGGCGCCCTGGAACGCGGCGTCAACGGCTCGAGCCTGCTGATTGTCGCGGCCGCATGGGCCGTGTGCTACCTGCTCCTTGGGGACGTGCAGGGGGTGAGTTATCTTGGCGTGTGGGGGGCAATCGTATCGGGCCTGGTGGCCGGCGTGATTATCGGCAAAGGCGCCGAGCACTTCACCAGTTACGACTTCAAACCGACGCGGGGAATCGCCCGGAGTTCGGAAACCGGACCGGCGACGGTGATTATCGAGGGTCTGGCTGAGGGCATGACCAGCACGTGGGTGAGTCTGTTGACGGTGATCGTGGCTATCCTGGCTGCGTACGCTTTTGCCGGAGGATTCGGCGACGCCGGCGTGTCCATGGGACTCTACGGCGTGGGCATTGCAGCGGTGGGCATGCTGTCCAACCTGGGCATCAGCCTGGCAACCGACGCGTACGGACCAATCGCCGACAACGCCGGAGGAAACGCCGAGATGACCGGTCAGGGACCGGAAGTCCGCAAACGAACCGACGCCCTGGATTCCCTCGGCAACACCACTGCGGCCATGGGCAAGGGCTTTGCCATTGGATCGGCCGCCCTGACGGCCCTGGCCCTGCTGGCTGCCTATGTGGGGCAAATCCGTGTGGGACAGAACCGCCAGGCGATGGCGGCTGTCATCCGGCGCCTGCCCGAGGCCGCGACCGAACCCAAGGCGGGGATCGGGCAGTTGCTCTACATGGGGCATCGAAAATTCGCCATAAAGACCAGGGAAGGAACCGACAAAGAGGCCTACAGCGCCTTGCTGGCCGTGTCGCGTGTGCCCGGCGACCTGAAGGCGGGCGGTTTTCTCACGTCGCATGCCGCGGCCTGGGCCCCTGGAGGCGGCGGTGCGCGGACGATGGGGACTGCTCCCGGCGTGGATTCGCCCAGGAGAGATAACGTGCGGGTGTTTGAGTATGCCGATACCGAGGGGAAACGATTCAAAATCAACATGGTCTTTGCGCGCAAGGCATCACCGCGGCAGATGATGGTCTTCTATGACGTGACGCTGATGAACCCCAAGGTGCTGGCGGGGATGTTTGCCGGCGTTATGCTGGTGTTTGTCTTCAGTGCGATGACGATGAAGGCGGTCGGCCGGGCCGCCAACGCCATGGTCAAGGAAGTCCGTCGACAGTTCCGCGAGATTGCCGGTATCATGGAAGGGACGGGCAAGCCGGACTACGCGCGCTGCGTGGCTATCTCCACTGCCGGTGCTCAGAAGGAAATGATCGTCCCGTCGATGCTGGCCTTGATTGTTCCCATTGCAGTCGGCCTGGTGCTGGGCGTCGGAGGTGTGCTGGGGCTGTTGGCCGGTGGTCTGACCTGCGGGTTTGCGATGGCGGTCTTCATGGCCAACGCCGGAGGCGCGTGGGACAACGCCAAAAAGTACATCGAGGCGGGCCACGTCGGGGGCAAGGGTGGCGACAACCACAAGGCCGCCGTCGTGGGCGATACTGTGGGTGATCCGTTCAAGGATACCTCCGGCCCGAGCCTGAACATCCTGATCAAATTGATGAGCATGGTCTCGGTAGTTTTTGCCGGGCTGATAGTGAAGTATGCCCCGCAGATCGGCGATCTGCTCGGCATGAAGTGAGGGGCGGGTATGGCCAGACGGGCGAGCAGGGACGATGCCGCGAGAAAACTGGCTATCGACGCGGCGCGACTGGCCCACGACAGCCGCGGCGAGGACATCATTGTCCTAAACCTGCGCGGCATGAGCCCCGTCACCGATTACTTTGTGGTCGTTACGGGAACCTCCGACCGCCAGATGCGGTCCGTCGCCGACGATATCAAAAAGCACGGCAGGGAGATCGGCCAGCCGGTGTGGCACGTCGCCGGCAGGGACTCGGCCCGTTGGATACTGCTTGATTTCGTGGACGTTGTGGTTCATATCTTCGGCGCCGAGTACCGCGGGTACTACGACCTCGAATTGATCTGGGGTGGAGCCCCACGCGTCCGATGGCGCAGAAGGAGAAAACCCCAAACTCGGTCTGACAGCTGAACGCTGGAGAGGTCATGAATCTCAAACGCGAACTCGACAGGCGGATCACCGAGGCGCTTGTCGCCGCCGGCGCGCCGGACCGTGCCCAGGCGCTGGTTAGTCCCTCGGCCAGATCGCAGTTCGGCCACTACCAGGCCAACGGCGTGATGGCCGCCGCCAAAAAACTCAAGACCGACCCGCGCGAACTGGCCGAGAAGGTGATCGCGGCGGCCGACCTGTCCGACATGGCCGAACCGCCGGAGGTGGCCGGGCCCGGATTCATCAACATCCGCCTGAAGCCCAAGTGGCTGGCCGGGCAACTGGACAAGGCCGTCCGAGACAATCGGCTCGGCGTGGGCAGACCGGATAAGAAGCAGACCGTCGTGGTGGACTACTCCGGGCCGAACCTGGCCAAGGAGATGCACGTCGGGCACCTGCGCAGCACAGTCATAGGCGACGCTCTGGCCAGGGTGCTGGAGTTTGTGGGACACGACGTCATCCGCCAAAACCACGTCGGCGACTGGGGCACTCAGTTCGGTATGCTTGTTGCCTACATGGAGTCGCTGGGCGACCGGGAGGGAAGCGGGCTGTCGGCAGAACTGGCCGATCTGGAGGAGTTCTACCGAAAAGCCAAGGAACGATTCGATGCTGACGCCGGGTTTGCGGACAAGGCTCGCGAGTATGTGGTGAGGCTTCAGGTCAAGAAGGATAAGAACGCCCGAAGGGCCTGGGAACGTTTCGTCGAGCAGTCACTGGAACACTGCGAGCAGGTTTATCGTCGCCTGGGGGTGTTACTGATCGGCAGCGACGTCCGCGGCGAAAGTTTCTACAACGACAAATTGCCTTCGGTCGTGGAAGATCTCGACACCGCCGGGATGCTCGTGGAGTCGCAAGGGGCCAAGTGCGTGTTTCTCGATGAGTTCAAAGGCAAGGGCTCCGACGGGACGGACCTGCCCGTAATCGTGCAAAAATCCGACTGCGGGTATCTCTATGCCACGACCGACCTGGCGGCCCTTCGATATCGTTGCGACGAATTGAAGGCCAATCGGATTCTCTACGTGACCGACTCCCGCCAGGCGATGCACTTTGCCCAGATTTTCGCCGTGGCCCGGGAGGCCGGGTTTGTCGGCAAGGACGTGCGCCTGAAGCACGTGCCTTTAGGCATGATGCTCGGGGGCGACGGCCGGCCCTTCAGGACGCGCGAGGGCGGTACGGTGAGGCTGATGGACCTGCTGGACGAGGCCGAGCAGCGGGCCTTCAAACTTGTCAGCGAGAAAAACCCGGACCTGAACGAAGCCCAAAGAAGTCAGGTCGCCCGCATTGTGGGTATCTCAGCGGTCAAGTACGCCGACCTGTCCAGGAACCGCACCAGCGACTACGTGTTCAGTTGGGACAAGATGCTCAGCCTCGAAGGCAACACGGCGCCATACATGCAATATGCCTACGCCCGGGTGCGGAGCATCTTTCGCAAGGAAGGGCTGGACGAGACGGCGGCCGAGGGCGGCGTGGTGCTGGGCGAACCGGCCGAGATGGACCTGGCGGTAAAACTGGGGCAGTTTCCAGAAACCGTCCAGGCGGTGGCCGACGAGTGCCTGCCGAATCTGCTCTGCGGATACCTGTTCGACCTGGCCGGGGCGTTCATGACATTCTACGAGTCCTGCCCGGTCCTCAAGGCCCCCGACAAGGCCCGGCGCACCGGCCGTCTGAGGCTTTGCCTTCTTACCGCAAAGACGGTTCGAAGCGGTCTGGAACTGCTCGGCATCGAAACGCTGGAACAGATGTGACCGGCGGGCAAATTCTTTGCCGGTCTTGCCGCTTTTGCCACTACCCGCCGACTGCGGGGGAAAATCCGACAGCGGCTTTTGGATACGCGCCCGGGTGTGTCTCTATCGCCAGAAGTAGTGCCAGGAGTAGTTCAGTTCGACGGACTTGCCGGCCTCGAGATGCACCGTCCACTTTATTCGCCCCACCCCGTTGAAGCGATACCACCAATAGGGCCAGTTGTACTGATACCACCAACGGGGGGTGCTGATGGTGGGCAGAAAAGATGGATCCTCCAGCGCGTTGACCATTTCGATCTTTCCGTCGTGGTTACATTCGTCGATCCGGCCCAGGGCGTAGCGGGTTACCTCAAGATCGGCGGCCTCCTTGCGGTAGTTCGTGATCTTGATATTTCCCGTCAGGTTCACCCGGCCGTACCAGTGATTATCCCACTGCACGGCCTTTGGGATGCGTTTGGTTTCCTTGTCGCTCTTCTTGATCTTTATGTCCACGGCATGGGTGATATTCAAATCGCCCTTGCTGCCGATCGAGGTATATGACATCAACCCCTGGGCCAGGAGGCGGTCTTCCAGCAGAATCAGGGCCGGCGCGGTGGTCAGCGGGCAGTCGCTCTTGTTTTCAAGGCGGATCTTGTGCATCACTTTGGGCTCGCCGGACAGTCGGGTCATTTCAGTAAGTTGGCGGCGATTGAAATTCCGCCAGACCTCCTGCGGCGGGCTGAAGGGAATGTCCAGAACATAGACGTCTTTGTAGTTGAGGCTGAAGTCTTTGACGGGCAGGACCATCCGACGGCCCTTTTTCAGAGTGACGTGCTGGACGGTGAAGACAAACAGATCTTCCTTGCCCTCGGCGGCGGTCACTTCCGGCCCCCCGCCCGGCCGGGGCGCTTCCGCGGCGGCTCTTCCCACATCCATCGACACCCTCTGTGACATAAGCCTGGCTTCTCGC
>JASLZV010000133.1 GCA_030754715.1 Phycisphaerae bacterium | reverse complement strand
CGTGGCGGCCGCCGCCTTCGACATCACCGAGAAAATCGGAATGCCCGAGTGCCAACTCACCCTGGCACAAGCGGCTATCTACATGGCATGCGCGCCCAAGAGCAACGCTGCAGCCGGCGCAATCTGGGCAGCGATGAGTGACGTGAAAAACAACCGCACCATTTCCGTACCGAAAAGCATTTGCGGTGCCAGTTACCGTGGCGCCGAGGCGATGGGACGCGGGCAAGGATACCAGTACAGCCACAATTACGAAGACGGCGTAAGCCCCGATCAGGAACACCTCGGCGTGGACAAGACCTACTACCGGCCAACCAACCGGGGCTACGAAAAGCACATCGCCGCGTACCTGGAATGGGTGGCCGAACTGAAGCGCAAAAAACAATGCAAATGAAAGACAAGAAACAAATCCGCAGTGAGATCATGCAAACGCTTGCCACGATGTCGGCCGAGGCGTCGGCGAAGGCAAGCCAAGCCGCCTGCAAGCAACTCATCGGCCAGCGGGAGTTCGCCGACGCTGGGACGGTGATGATCTTCCTGCCGATGCCCGGAGAAATCGACGCCCGCCGGATCGCGCGGGATGCCTGGGCAGCAGGCAAGCGGGTAGCAGTACCGAAGGTCGCCGCCGGGGCACAGGGCCTGATGGAGGCCATCGAAATTCACTCGCTGGAGGCCGACTTGGCCGTCAACCGTTGGGGCATTCACGAGCCGACAAGCAACCGGCCGCTAGGGACCAATGAACTGGACCTGATCGTAGTGCCGGGTCTGGCGTATGACCAATACGGAAACCGTCTTGGAAGAGGCGGAGGATATTATGACCGCTTCATAAAACGGGCCCCCGACGGTATCAGACTGTGTGGGCTGGCCTTCGCCCGCCAACTGCTGGACGAACTGCCCACCAATCCGTACGATCAGCCGGTGCACATGCTGGCCACCGAAACGGATTTCCTGAGGTTTCGGCGGTAGCCTTGCTATTGGAGACGCCCATGAAACGCCGGAAACCAAGAAGGAAAGAATTCATTTGGGTGGCGGCTCTGGTGGTCGCAGCCGCCGCGGCGTGGCATTTCTGGCCCAGGGGGCCCAAGGACAGGCCAGAGGCGGCAACGAAGCGCACCCCAAGGCCACAGATCCAACCGAAAAACAGAGGAGGCATTTCAACGCGGGAGCCAAAGCCCAAGGCGCCCGGCAGCAACGAGCGAGAAACTCTCTCGATACCTTCCGGAGAGGTGCTCAAATGCTACGACGCGGGCAAGGCAGCCTTTGACAACCAACCTTTGCTGGCGAGGGCCATGCTCTCCAAGGCATTGTTCTCAAACAAATTGCCGACCGAATGGGCCGACGACGCCCGCAGCCGCCTGACCTACCTGGCCCGGCGCACGCTTCTGGACCCCGCCGCTGCATTCAACCCCAGGAAAGACCCCTACACCAGGAAGTACACCTTCCAGTCCGGCGAGACGATTACAAGGATTGAACGCAAGGTCGCCCTGCACGTACCGCCCCAACTAATCCTGAAGATTAACCATCTGTCCGCGGCCAAGCAGTTCCAGGCCGGCAGGACCTACAAACTCATTAACGGCCCCTTCCACGCCATCGTGTACAAGAGCAAGTTCGTGATGGATGTGTACCTGCATCGCCGGCAGAACAATCTGCCCAAGGTGTTTATCAAGCGATATCGGGTCGGTCTGGGAGCCTCCGGTAGCACGCCGGTGGGCCGGTGGCGTCTGAGATGCGGCGCAGACGGCGAAACAGGCAAGGTCGTCCGCCCCCGCTGGTACCCGCCGCCCAGCAGCGAACAGACCACGCCGCTTTCCTACGGGCAGCCGGGATACCCTTTCGGGGTCAAGGGGCTCTGGATCGGTCTGGTGGGCCTCGACGAATACACCAAGTCAATCCCCGGTTTCGGCATCCACAGCACCGACGAGCCCAACAGCATAGGTAAGGAAGCCTCCCTCGGCTGCATCCGCCTGAGCGACGATGACATCGAGGAAGTGTACTCGATGCTCTATGAATTCTGGTCCACCGTTGAAGTCCGCCCGTGAGAGACCGTGTGGCCTCGGCGCGGATTCAACGGACCACGAGCAGAGAAAGGCAGGACTGGGGGGGATACCAACATCAACTCTCGTTCGGCACCGGTCAGTTTTCGTCGCTGCTGCTACGGCTCACCGGCCCCAGACGACCCGAGGAAACACGGAACTCCGGAATACCCTCCGGCCAGAACGTGAGGTACAGCCCTATCTCGTCCTCGTCCTCGGTCTGCTCGAACACGAACGTGAAACCGGCGTACCAGCGAGGGAACTTGCGCACCAGCCTCACGCTGGTGGCTACGTTCTTCCCGCCGTGGAAGTCGAAGTCGTACTGCTCGAAGACGCTGAGGGTATACTTCTTGCTGAGTTTGTACGTGAACCCGACGGTGCCCACCCTGGAGTCCAGAGCGTTGATGGCGCGAAAGCCCAGGTAGTACTTGAATCGCGGGCTGCGTTTGACCGTCAGGCCCACGGCGCTGCGTCCCAAGCGGCGGCTCTCGATGTCATAGTTGGCGTCGGCCAGGAAGGTGGTGCCTTCTGAGATATTCCATTCGTAGTCGAAGTTGACGTAATTGCGCCCCAGGGAGTATTCCGGGCGATAGCGGAACAGTCTCCCGTCGGCCGGCAGATCCTCTGGGCGATTCGAAAAGAATCCCGCGTCAACCTTCAATCGCATCCAGTCCACGATCCGGCGTTTCCTGGCTGATCCCCGCTTAGTCTGCCACCGCTGAGTAACCCCAACACTGAAGCCGCTGAGGTCGGTGATCCGCCGCTCGATGCCGTAATCCATGGGGTACAACTGCTCGGGATCGGTGTCGCCGGCGTCGGCCAGGAAGGCCGTCGCCTCGGGCGTGAGGATATGCCGTATGCCGTCGAGATCCCACAGTCGGCTGGTCAGTCCCTTGTAGAGCCGCCACAGATGCGTGGTTGCCTTCACGCCGACCTGCCCGTAGGGGCGGTCGCGGTCGCCGTCAACAGGCCACTGCTGGCTCCAGTAGGTGAAGCGGCCCACAACGTATGGCACTATATTCACCGGCCCGGCATGCAGCGGCAGGTCGAGTTCCTGGCGGGTGTCCAGCCGCACAAGTGTGTCGCTGTCGTCGATGACACCGAAAACGATATCCTTGTTCGGCAGCCAGCGCTTCACGCCCCCATGCTGCTCGGAGAACCACACCACCGGCGTGTTGCCCACCGGTTGGCCGATTACATAAAAGCCCAGGTCCGGCCACGATTCCGTCCGCGTGTAGAAATCGTTCACCCGCACCTGTACCAGTGCGTCGAACACCCAATTGTCCCGCTGTTTCTTGGCGTACAGCAGAGTCTCTTGGTCCTTGCCGGCGTGGAACTCGCCGGGGAAAAACTTCTCCAGGAATGTCGGATCACTTTGGTAACTGAACTCAAACTGCAACATCCAGTCGTCGCCCGGGAACTGCTTGTGGCGCCAGGTTACGCGGCTGCGCTCGCTGGGAGCCTCAACATCCTCACGCTCATCCCCGAAGTCGTCGCCCCCTTCCTGCCCGACAATACCGTAAGCAGCCGCATACCCACTGAACTTGTCCCGCTTGTATTGCAGGTTCAGCCCACCAACCGCTCCGTCCTCATAAATCCCCAACTCGGCACGCCCCTTGAACCCTTTGGGCTTGATCAGACCCAGCAGGCGAAACAGATGCCACTCGGTATTGACGCCCACGCCCAATTCGTCCGATCCGATCTGCACCTTCCGCAGCGGGCTGTTTCCGTCGCTCAGGTCGCCCTGGGTCCACGGCCAATATAAAACCGGAATTGATCGGACGTTGAATGTGATGTTCCGCATGCGCGCCTCGAAACTTTGCTCGCTGAGTTTTACGCCGCGGGTCGTCTTGCCGGTTTCGGGGTCCACCACATCCTCATAGATGGTGGTCTCCTTGACGTACGTGCGGCTGGCGCCTATGTGGTAGGTGGGGGAGTAAAAGTCACTGGTGGATACCTTGGCGTTCCTGAACCACATCTCGCGCTGTGACAACGTCCGAGCCTCTTGAGCGCGGATGTACACCGGCACGTTCCGCTGCTCCTGAAGGGTGCGGAACACGGCATTGATCATGATCGAGCGGTGCGTGACAAAATCGTAATACGCCTGCGGGCCGCGAAAATACCGCTCGCCCTGCGCGATCACCACGTCGTCTTCGAGATACACCCCAACAATGGTTTCCTTGCCCAACAGTGAACCGGCCGGGGCCATCCCTTGATCCGCAGGCAACTTGATCGCACCGGATGCCACGCCGGAAATACTGAACACCACCGCCGCCTGGCTGCGAAGTTCCAGAAACTGACCGCTATCGGGGTGGCCCTGACAGAGATAGACGTTGCCTTTGGCCACCGTCACCCGCCTGCGAGCGACACCCTCGCCGGTCTGGCGGGAACTGAGCACATCCGCACGCAGTGTCACCGGCTGATATACCAGCTTGGCCTGTTTGCGCCCGGACCGCAGCTTGACCGCTTTGCGCCTGCGGCGCGGAGCCTTGTCATCTGCGCGGTCCGCCGGCCTCGAAGCAGCGCGGATCAGTTCCGGACCCATGCTGGTTGTTGAGTTGGCCGGGTTGTCCGCCTGGCGATTGGCGGCCACAGCCACCCGATACAGCTGAGAATCCTTCATCGTCCGGTCGGAAATCCGGCCTGACGCCCTGATGCTGCCCTGGTGATACAACTTCACCAGCGCGGTCCGGTCGGTTGTCACCGACCCGTCCGGCTCAACGATCTTCGCCTCGCCCTGCACATAGATAGTGATATCATTTCGCTCGGTCTTGGCGACCTTGTGCGTGCGAATCCAGATCACCGCGTCTCGCCCGCTGACAACCCGCTTGCCCAGCGTCAGCCTGAACTTACCCAAGACCACCGAAACATGCTTCCCCTCATCAACAAAGGCGTGTATCTCCTGCCCGGCTATCCGGACATCCTCGTGGATGTACTGCCTTCCATCCGCCAAGGCCACCGACACCGTGGCCTGAACCGCCACCGCCAGTGCACACAAGCGTGCCGTTGTACCGTTGCCTCGCCAATCCATAGCCCACTCGCAAAACACGTCAACTATCACTTAGTGCGGCAATTATAAGCCCACCCACCTGCAAGTCAAATTTTTTGGACCAAGGCCATCAAAGCGGTGGATAAGACTTCGGTCCGGCCACCCGGGGGAAACCATCCTTCGGGCACTCCGGCAGCGGGATGACCAGATCTCTGGTTATCCCACCCTAATGGTTCGCCAATTTCTCAAAAGTGGATTTTCTATAAGAAAGGCTCGCGTTTCGGCGTCCTTTCCCCGTTTTTCGCTTGGAGAATCCCACCTCCTTTCTGTATAATGAGATGGTCGGGGGTCTACGTCGGAATGACCGTGAGAGGAGGGAGGCGCATAGTCATGGCGGGCATCGGAACAGCCCCAATTGAAACGCCTTGGCAGCACGCGGGACACACTAATAAGAGGCTCTTTGTGCAGGCCGACGTATCCAAACTGCAACGGCCCGCTGCGGTGACCAGTCCGCCCGATAGGATCTAGTTCTGTGATGCACATGAGGGTTCCCATTTAAATGTTTTACTAGTTGAAAGTTGTCTGCTGCATCCCAATACGATGCGGGCATCCAGGGACAAGCAACAGGATCAGGACCAGAGGTCCGGGGGCGACGGTGAGGACGGCCAGGAAATGTCAAGTCCCGCAGGGACCGTCATCACCTGACCTGACAGCAACTCTTTTTCTTTCCCAGTCGGCTTGATTCGTCCGCGCACCGGGGGTATATTGCGGGTTTGTCTTCGTATGGCCAAGACGAACAAGACAACCCGGCAGGTACGGAAGGCCAAGGCGGCCACCGGCGGCGGCAAGAGGAGGACCAAGGCCGGCGGGAAAAACGCTTCGGGTGCCGATAAAGCCACCG
>JASLZV010000132.1 GCA_030754715.1 Phycisphaerae bacterium | reverse complement strand
TCGAGGCCCGGGCAGCGGAGATGGTCGGCAGGTACAAGGCAACGCTGTGCCGCAGCCGCCTGCGCGGAACGGTCAAGATCAACCACCTGCGAACCTGGAACGCCGGCGTCAGCCACTATTACGATGTGCGAAATATACTGGTTGATGCGTCGCTCGACCGCGGGGCCGTGACGGTGGCCTACACCAACGGGCTCAACGGCGGTACGGTACGCGGGAGCATAGAGGTCGAACTGGCCGAGGAGAGCCCGATTGTCGCCCTCCGGCGTGAACTGAAGGACTTGGCTGCCAAGGAGAACATTCAGCCGCAGTTGGCGCTGTTCTTCCCCGGCAACACGGTGTACGGATTCTTCAACCGCCGGAGCGACATGCGCGTACCGCTGGTGAACCTGCTGGCCAACGCGATTGACTTCCGTGTGCCGCTTAGGCCCGTTGGAACGGCAAAAACAGTCACCATCGACGGTATGACCCAGGGGCGGGCCGCACCCACATTTGTCACGCGACTGTTCCCGGGGTTGAATCTGGCCAAATACCGCTACCGCAAGATGACCAGCTTTTCCGAGTTCCTGGCGGATGGGTCGGTCTCCAACGACATGATTTTCGATGGGCACACCTACGACCTCTACATCATGGGAGACACCGACGCGCAGAACATCGGGCGATATACCGTGGGCCTTATCCTGATCGGCAATCCCCAGCCAGCGGAGTGGAATCACACTTGGCGCCTGGGCCGCCTGCCCATCTTCAATCTCAAGGCCCGAATTGAAGGCGGGCAACTCCACGACGTGGAGGTTGTCTATCCCTGGCCGAATGAGTCCCTGGGCGAGATATTCCTGAGAAACAACATCCTGTACCGCGCATTTCTTGCCAGCCGAAAGAAGTAAACGCGCTGTGCGCACCGGCCTGGCCGGTAAAATATCGCAGGAAAGGAAACCGCCGATGCCGGCTGCTGGCCAACTGAAATCGCGACCGGTCCTGCTGCATCGCGGTACGGCCCCGCTGCTTCACCCCGGTAAGTGGCGCGCGGGGTTGTCCCTGCTGTTAAACCTCGCCGGGTTTGTCGCGGTCAACGCGTTCTGGTGGCATCTGTCCACCGGGCGATGGGCGGACTTCGACCTCCAAACGTTCCGGGGCGACCTGGCCGTCCCGCTGGGCAGGGTGCTCCTTGAGCCGCTGAATATATTTACGCATCCTTGGATGGTTCTGGTCACCGGGCTGCTCCTGGCGATGATTATCTTTGTGCCGATTCTGGTGGCCGTGCTGTACCGGCTGGTTTTTGCAATCGTTTTCGTGCTGGTGGTGGCCGTGCTTGGCCACGCGCCGCTGTTGGCAGCCACCCTGGCCATCGGGTGCCTGCTGGCGGCCAGAACGCCCTTGCGCGGCGACATGCCATTCCTGGCCATCCTGCTGGGCATGGTGCCCGTGACGGTGTACATTTATGTCTTCGCGCTGCCGGTGGTCTTTTCTTCAGCCGTCCAGCCGCTTCAGCGCGGCGTGGCCGGCGCGCCGTTCCTTATCGCCCTGCTGGGCGCGGTGCTGTCCGGGGCGCTGGTTCTGGCCTTGGCGCGCCTGGTGGCCTATCGTCCGGGCGTGGTCTGGCCGGTGCTGACCCTTCTGCTGGCCGGCGTGACGGTCATCTTCCACACCAGGGTCGGCACCGACGAACTGAGATACTCGATCATCACTGCCCGCATGGCTCCGGGCGATGCAGTCTTTAAACCGCTGGCCCTGGAGGCCTGGAAGCAAGACAACCGCCAGAAGGGTCTGACCGCCGAGGGCTTCCGGAACGCCGTCACCGACAAGTTGCAGACCCGGCGAGGGAAACTCGTGCGGGACTGCGAGGCTTTCGTCGCGCGATACGGGACCGGAAGGCGGGCCGCCGCCGTCCTGTGGGTGGCCGGGCAATGCCACAGCCTCCGGGTCGACTACCGCGCGCTGGCCGACGGGCTGATCAGGTATTACGCCTCGCATCCCTCCCTGGCCGCCCGGAACACCTGGGCTCGCCTGAGCGAACAATACCCCGCATCGCCACAGGCGGCCTTGGCGCACTGGCGACTGGGGCAGCTGGCGATGAGGGAGCTTGCCGCCGAGTCACTCCCTGACTGGCGGATCAGCGAGCGCCTGGACCGGGCCGCCACACGCCTTCGATGGGCCGAAGAACGCCTGAGCGTCATCGTGGCCGACTTTGACAGCCGCAACCGCCGGGAGTTCATCGACCGGGTCTTCTTGCCCACCGGACCACTGCCCACCGAGGGCTATTACCGCCAGGCACTCTTCACAGTCCAGTGCCTGCGGTGGCTGATCGAGGCAAATGAGGTCGCAGAAACCTGGGAGGCAGCCTCTCAGGGCGACGACCGGCAGGCCAAAGCCGACGCCAGGAAACTGGTCTGTGCGCTGGGCAGGTACGTCGACTTGGATCCGAACCGCCCGGACTATCGCCGGCAGTTAAGCGAGCTGGCCGGGGAATTCGAGGCCACTAAGCTCGGCGATAATCTGAAACTCGCCTTTGCCGGTGCCGTGGCCAACCCCTATGAGCGAGCGGGGGCTCTGATCGTCCTGGCGGAGGTCCGCCCGCCGACCGATGCCGCCATCCAGGCTAACTATGAACTGGGCATCCTGGCTACCGGCACCGCCGACGGAAGGGTCGTGGCGCTTATCCAGAACCTAAAGAAACCCCGGGAATACTTCGAATTGGTCGTTGCCGCACCGGACAACCCCTGGAGACCGCTGGCCCGCGAACACCTCAATTGGCTGGAGACCGAGGAGCCATAGGTCTTGTGGCGCCGCCAGATGCCCGCAAATCGCCTTGACTTGCGATTGGGGGGCTTCTATGATTCCCCATCTGTGGCGGTCCGCTATGGGCGGGCCGTTGTCGTATCGGGCATTGCGCCCGGCTACCCCGGCGCGACAGGAGCGGTAAACGTGGAATACAACTGCGTGGTGTGCGTCAAGCAGGTGCCCGACACCAAGCGGATCATGGGTGAGGCGATGAAGGAAGACGGCACGGTGAACCGCGCTGCGCTTCCGGCCATCTTCAATCCAGAAGACCTCAACGCCCTGGAGGAGGCCCTGGCCATCAGGGACGCCCACGGCGGGACGGTGACGGTGATGACGATGGGCCTGCCGGCGGCCTGCGAGGTGCTCCGAGTAGCAATGTTCCGCGGCGCCGACCGGGGCATCCTTATTACCGACCGCCGAGCGGCTGCCTCCGACACGCTGGCCACCTCCTACATCCTCTCCCAGGCAATCAAAAAACTCAAACCCGACATCGTCCTGTGCGGAAGGCAGGCCATCGACGGCGATACAGCCCAGGTGGGCCCGCAACTGGCTGAAAAACTGGGCATGCCGGTAATCACCTACCTCGAACGTCTCCTGTCGCTGGAAGGCGACCGGATTACCGTGCAGCGAAACGTCGGCGGTGGCTTTGAGGTCGTACGATGCAAACTGCCCGTGTTGGTGACCGTGATGGAGACGGCAAACATGCCCCGACCGCCGGCGGCCAGGAAAACCATGAAATTCAAAAAGGCCCGGTCCCGCGCGGAAGTGGAAGCCGCCGCCGAGCAACTGCTCATGGGCGACTACGAAAACTACACTGCCGAGTTGCAGGCCGGGGAAGTGGAAAAGTACTGCGAAAAACTTCGGGTCGCCGGACTGCTGATCGAACAGTGGTCCCTGGACGACATCGAGGCGGACCTGAACTGGTGCGGGCGCGAAGGCAGCCCCACCAAAGTCCACCGCATCCAGTCGGTAGTGCTCAAGGGCGGCCAGTACAAGGAGTATCCCCCCAGCGAACAGGGCGCGGCCGAACTGGTAGCCGAGCTGATAAAGGACCATGCGATTGGTTGATTCGCCAGGAACCGAAACCGTCGGCCGGCCGACAAATGAACCCGCCACCGGTCGGTGGGTTGACAAGGGCTTGCGATGATCGACGTGAATCGACAGGGTGAGGTCTGGGTGTTCGCCGAGGCCGAGGACGGCAGGCTCTCCGACGTGCCGCTGGAACTGCTGGGCAAGGGGCGCCAACTGGCCGAGGTCTTGCATGTGCCGCTGGCGGCGATTCTGCTGGGCGCGCCCGGCGTGGGCGCGCTGGCCGACCGCCTGGTGGCCTGCGGGACCGACAAGGTTTACGTAGCCGCCCACGAAAAACTCGCCCACTACCAGGCCGTGTCCTACGCCCGTGTAATCTGCCACCTCATTCACCAGCAGGCCCCGCAGATCGTCCTGTACGGCGCCACACCGATGGGGCGCGACCTGGCGCCCACGGTGGCCAGCGCAGCCAGGTGCGGGCTCACCGCTGACTGCACCGATCTGCAGATTGGCGACCACAAGCCGCCAGGTAGCGAGAACGTCCACAAAAACCTGATGTTTCAGATCCGCCCGGCCTTCGGCGGAAACATCATCGCCACCATCGTCAATTACGACCGCTGGCCGCAGATGGCCACCGTCCGCGAGGGCGTGATGGTGATGCCCCAAGACCAGCAAGGCCGAACCGGGCAGATAGTGACCGCCGAGGTCCGGGAAGTCCTCAAGGACGTTGACCCGCCGCTGGAAATCCTCGAGTCGATCCGGCGGGACAAAAAGGTCAACCTCAAGGCGGCCAGGGCTATCGTCGCCGGCGGGGCGGGCGTGGGCAGCCGCGAAAACTTCCAACTCATCTGGGATCTAGCCAACTGCCTGGGCGCCGCGGTGGGCGGGTCCAGGGCGGCCGTCGACCTGGGATTCGTGGACCACGATCATCAGGTCGGTCAAACAGGCACCACCGTTCGCCCGGCGCTGTACGTCGCCTGCGGCATCAGCGGGGCCGTGCAGCACCGCGCGGGCATGCAGGAGGCAAGCAGAATCCTGGCGATTAACACCGACCGCGACGCGCCGGTCTTCCAGGTGGCGCACATGGGCATCGTCGGCGACATGAACGTCGTGATACCAAAACTCATCAAGGCTATCCGGCACGGCACGTCGGAATCGGTCTTGGCGTAGTCCGCCAGATCGTGGGAGCGAAGCCATGGCAAACTTCTATACCGACAACGAGGATATTCAGTTCCTCTTCGAATACATGGACGTGGCGCGGCTGGCCGAGATCATTGAGGAGGGCTTTGGCTTTCACCAGGAATTTGATTTTGCCCCCGAAAATGCCGCCGACGCCGTGGACAACTAACGGCGCATCCTGATAGCCGCCGGGCAGATAGCGGCCGAGGACGTAGCCCCCACCGCCGAGGAAACCGACAAGGTGGGCAACACGCTCAACGAAGACGGTTCGGTAACCTACGCGCCGGGCATCGCAAACGCCCTGAAGCGCCTCGCCCAGGCCGACCTGATGGGCTTCACCCTGCCGTACCGCTACGGCGGGATCAACTGCCCCAACCTCGTTTACACCATGAGCAACGAAATCGTCAGCCGCGCCGATGCGGCCCTGATGAACCTCTACGGCCTCCAGGGCATAGCCGAGACGATCAACGCCTTTGCCTCCGAAGACATCAAGCAGCAGTACCTCCCGCCCATGGCCGGCGGCGAGTGGACCGGTGCCATGGTGCTCACCGAACCCGACGCCGGCAGCGATCTCCAGTCCGTCAAGGTCCAAGCCTATCAGGACGATCAGGGCAACTGGTACGTCCACGGCGTCAAGCGATTCATCACCAACGGCTGCGGCGAGGTGCTGCTGGTGCTGGCACGCACCGAACCCCAGATTGCCGACGGGCGCGGCCTCAGCCTGCTGCTGGTCGAACGCGGTCCGCTCGTAAAAATCCGCCGCCTGGAAGAAAAACTGGGCATCCACGGCAGCCCCACCTGCGAGATATTCTTCGACAATAGTCCCGCTAAACTCATCGGTGAGCGCCAGCGCGGGCTGATCACCTACGTCATGAGCCTGATGAACGGGGCCCGGATTGGCATCTCGGCCCAGTCGCAAGGGATTGGCGAGGCGGCCTATCGCATCGCA
>JASLZV010000131.1 GCA_030754715.1 Phycisphaerae bacterium | reverse complement strand
AGCAAACCTTTGTAGAGCTTTGGCATCAGTGCGGACTGGTCTGCCACAAGGGCAAGGCCCGGCAGGTCCATCGTGGTGCGAAGCCAGTCGGGTGTCGTGTCCGTGGCGTACAGCGTAACGGTCAGCGAATAGCTCAGTTGCCATCCCCTGGCTTCGGACACCGTCGGAAAATCATAATGAGAGCCCGACACATCCTTCGGGTCGACGTTCCTGTCGGAAGGGCAGACAAAGGCCTCTCTTGAGAGTTCCTGTTTCCGGACCAGGAGATACCAGCCGCGAGAGTTGGAATATGATCTTTTTGATGGAAGGTGTGGGTCGATGTCGGTTGTGGTACTGTAACCGACAACTGTGCATGTGCTATCGCTCGGGTCTTCGCGCGCGGGGAAACTGCCGTCGTACACCTTGGAATACAAATACGCAGTCCTTCCAATTGCGTTGAGATTCGCCATGCAATAAGCCCGTCTCGCCATTTCCAGAGCCCGGCCCACAACGGGCACCAGCATGGCTGCAAGGGTGCCGATGATGCCGATTACCACCAGCAGTTCAATAAGTGTGAACGCTCGGTTTTTGCGATTCCTGCTTGAAGGGAGCCCCTTGGGGCCAAGTTCAACGGGTGTGGGATACTTTTCTCTGCACATATGAATCCTCATCACAATATACCCATGGGCAGAAGATTCTCGAGGTGCCGGGGCCGAAACAACTCTGTCGCTACCAGGCACCACACATCATATTCTACCATGTTCCCCTACGGAAGGCAATTCCCTGAAAAGTGGAGTAATGGAACATCCGGCCCTCGGTCCGGTTGCCTCGGGTCCGGGCCGCGGAGTCTGTTGTCCTATGGCATAAGGAATGAATCGGTTTGGTCGTGGGGTTCTTCCGCCCCGGTGGGATTCGTCCCGACGCCCGGCGTCCCGATGTGCGGCGCGTAGATGTTGTCGTTGCCGCCTGCGCACAAGGCCGTATTGGACCAGCGGCAGGATCCGCCCACGGCCAGGACGTTCTGCCCGTCGCGCCTGTGGTTGGCGCTGTTGATGTGTGAACCGCCGTCGCCAAGTGACACGCTGTTCCTCTGCCCTTTCCAGGTGACCTGTGTGTCGCCGGAGGCCACACCGTTGTTTGCCCAATCCATCAGGCCGTTCATGTCGGCCATGAGGATCATGTTAGCCGGGGTCGATTGGGTAAAGGCCCACACCGGCGGGGGGTCGCTATCCTTGTACAGGGATCTTTGCATGCTGTAACTGATCGGGTTGCCCTTGCTGGTGGTGGGAAAATCGTAAAGGTCGGAGACTATGCCGCTGCCCACATCCACCTTCTTGTCCTCAGCACAACTAAACGACTCGGCGGCAGAAAAATTCAACTTCACCAGTTGGAACCATGCCCGCGAATGACTGTGGTGGGGGTTCTTCGTGCGAGAAAAGGCAAAGTACCCCACGTTGCTAACCTCTGTGTTTGACGAGTCGGTGCACGCGGGGAAACGCGCCTCATAGTCACCGGCATACGCATGGGCCGCTTGGCCTAGTCCTTTGAGGCTGCCGGCGCACGCAGTCCGCTTTGTTTCCCGAAGGGCTTGGCCCAACGCAGGCAACAGCATGGTTACCAAAGTCGCGATGATGCCTATCACCACCAGCAGTTCGATCAGAGTAAAAGCCTTTTGCTTGTCGCGCATAAACAATCTTCTCCCAAACTGCTCGTGGGTGGGAGTTCGCCGCCCAGTGAGACCGAAGCAATGAAGGATAAACATCGGCTACATACGAATTGTACCACGCTCTACGCCGGAGAGCAACCGCTTCTGCTTCTGTAATCGTCCTGTCGCCCCGACCGTTTCGGGGGAAAGCGCTTTCTTGGAGCAGTTATGCTTGACAAAACCTGAGCCGGCGTTATAATTGCTACCGAGTGGTTGCAATCTTCTTGGCTGCGGTTTCGATACGGGTCCATATGGATTGTCTCGTAGTGCTTTATAAAGTTCTTGTTTGAACCAAGAGGTACAATCGCGTGTCTCAAAGGAGGCTACTCAAGGTTATTGTTGCGATTGGTTCTTTTGTCCTCATTTGCAACTCTCCGGTAATGGCCGTGATGTCATTGACCGCCGGCAACGTCGAGGTTCAGGTTCGTGAAGACCTGAATTGGGCGATCAGCGATATCTACCGCAACGGCAGCGTCATTGTTGGGTCGCCCCACGTGAACGTCGCGCAGGCCGGCACGCTGAAAATCAACGGAGGCTTTTTTGTCGGTGGCGGCCATGCCTCCGAAACCACTTTGGGGTTCTCGCTGAGCGTGGACGGAGTCAGCCAGACCGCTCAGAACGGCTTGGCGTATGCGGGCAGCGAGATCGGTTTTTCGCGAACAACCAATATCGCCGGAATTTACGAGCTGCATTCGTCCCTGACCGTGACGCCGGACGGCCTTGTCGAAGACATCGTGATGACGAACCTTAGCACAGCCACAGTCATTGAGACCTTTTATGCAATACTGTCGGCGCCGCCGAAACGCTTTTTCGATTACGTTGCGTTTAACCGGCAAGGGGGGGTCGTGGCGTCCGGCCAGACGCTCAATTATGACATGAGTATCCATTCGCTGGACTCAACTATGTCGGTGGCGCAGTACGACGCTAGCCTGAACGAAGGTGTTTCCGTTAGCATCACCGAGAACCAGAACTACGGATGGGGGACCTTCCTGATCGATCGGCCTTACGACAACAAAAGTTACTTCCGTCTTAGAGAGTTCGAAGGCCAGCCCGAAGAAGGCGACGTTTGCGAATTCCAGCTGCACACGGTGTTTTTCGACGCCACGGAGGAAACGTGGCAGGATACCGCTCAAAGTCTTTTTGTCTCATTACCCGGGCTCTTAGGCGATGCCAACGGCGACGAGAGGGTAGACTCAACCGACCTGGCCATCTGGCAGCAGAACTATGATCCGCTTGGAGAGAATCAAAACACCTTTAACATGGGCGACTGGGATCGCGACTGGCTTGTCGATTCAACCGACCTGGCTCTCTGGCAACAGAATTACGATCCAATTAACGGCGATGGATTGGTGGCCGCGCACACACCTGAACCGGCCACGTTTTTTGTCATGATGGCCGCGGGCCTTCCTCTGCTGTTGAAGCGTAGGCGGAAGCGACCCGTCCGCTGAAATTCCAGCTTGCATCGGGGCTGGCCGCCGGGGGGTTGGCGGTGGTTTCGCGGAGACGAAGATAAGCAAATCACCCTTTGCCGAGAGCCCATAGAGCCCGCAGCCCCAAGCGGTTCGCACGCGCTTGTGCAGGTCTGGTTCACCCCGCCGCGCGGCGGCGAAGCGACAAGGAGCGGCGGACGAATCAGGGCGGGTACATCGGCCCGGAACGCCGCGGCGGTAAGGATCGGCGAGGCGACACAGACCGGCGAAAGGCCTCGCCCCAACGCTGATTTCCCCTTGCATGCGGCAGATTCGCGAAAAAGAACGGGTGGGCCTTTGCATGGCTGCCACTACCCTTATATCCAGGGGAACCCTCCGGGGCCCTTGACCCCGCTGGCCCCCGGCGGGGGACAACGTTGCGATTTGCACCCCACTTCGGTTACACTCCCTGGAGGCTCGCGACAGTATCGATGACTCTATTTTGAGAATTCAGCCGTGAAACTGAAACGTAAGTTGGGATTCTGGGGGGTATTCTGCCTTGCTGCCGGTGCGATGATCAGTTCCGGCCTGTTCGTCCTGCCGGGCCTGGCGTTCACCGGGGCCGGCCCGGCCGTCATCCTGTCCTACGCCCTGGCCGGCGTCATGGTGATCCCGGCTATGATGTCCAAGGCCGAACTGGCCACCGCCATGCCGCGCAGCGGCGGCAGTTACTTCTTCATCGAGCGAAGCATGGGCGCGCTGCCCGGAACGCTGGCCGGACTGGCCAACTGGCTGTCCATCGCCCTGAAAAGCGCCTTTGCCCTCATCGGTATCGGAGCCTTTGCGCCGCTCATCTGGCCCGGACTGGATCAGTCGGCCATCAAAGCCATCGCCATCGGCGGCTGCGCTTTGTTCACCGTGCTGAACATCGTGAGTGTCAAGGGCGTCGGGGGGGTTCAGGTTCTCCTGGTGGTCGTCTTGGTGTGCATTCTGGGGGTGTTCGTTTCCTTTGGCCTCGGCCAGACGCGCCACGCGCACTTTGCGGAGTTCATGGACAAGGGCATGGGCAGCGTGCTGGCTACCGCCGGCATGGTGTTCGTTGCCTTCGGCGGGCTGACGAAAGTGGCCAGCGTGGCCGAAGAAGTCCACCGGCCGGGGAGAAACATCCCCGCAGGGATGTTTGCCGCGGTGGTCGTGGTGACGCTGCTGTACGTCGCTGCGGTCTTCGTAGCCGTCGGCGTGCTGGACGACAAGACGCTGTCCGGATGTCGTACGCCGTTGACCCTGGCGGCCGGGGAATTCCTCGGCTCCCCCGGGGTTATCTTGCTTTCCGTCGCGGCCATGCTCGCGTTTGTCACCACCGCCAACGGCGGGATACTGGCTGCCTCGCGAAGTCCAATGGCCATGAGCCGCGACGGCCTGCTGCCCGGCGTCGTGGAAAAGGTCTCCAGGCGATTCGCCACGCCCTATGTCAGCATCCTCATCACCAGCGCCTTCATAATCGTGGTCATCGCTGGCTTGAGCATTCCAAATCTCGTCAAAGTGGCCAGCACCATGATGCTCATGCTGTTTGTCCTGGTGAACCTGGCCGTGCTCATCATGCGCGGCAGCAAAATTCAGAACTACCGCCCGCTCTACAAGGCGCCGTTTTATCCCTGGTTGCAGGTGGCCGGAATCGTGGTCTATTTGTTCCTGATCGCCGAAATGGGCAAAATTCCATTGCTCACGACGGGCGCGTTCGCGCTGTTCGGCGTGCTTTGGTATCTCCTGTACGTCCGCACCCGCATTGTTCGCGAAAGCGCGTTTGTTTACATGGTCAAAAAAGTCGTTTCCAGGGACATCTATCGCAGCGAACTGGAAGAGGAACTCAAGCAAATCGCCCTGGAGAGGGACGAGGTCACCCACGACAGGTTCGATCAACTGATCAGCGAGTGCGAGATTCTCGATTTGGACGGACCCGTGCCGGCCGACGAATTGTTCCGCCAGGCCGCTCGCGTGCTGGAACCGCGCCTGAACATCGACCGGGCCAGACTGTTCGAGTTGTTCCGTGAACGTGAGAACCAATCCAGTACGGTAATCCAGCCGGGCCTGGCCATCCCGCACATCATCGTGGAGGGGCAGAATGTCTTTGACATACTCATGATCCGCTGCAAGCAGGGCGTGCTGTTCCCCGATCAGGACTCGCCGGTCTGGACCATCTTCATGCTGGTCGGCTCGCCCGACGAGCGGAACTACCACCTCAAGTCGCTGATGGCCATCGCGCATGTCGTGGGGGCGCAGGACTTCGTCAATCGCTGGCTAGCCGCACCGAAGGCAGAGCACCTGCGCGACATCGTCCTGCTTGCCGGGCGAAACAGAGAAACTCCCTGAGCAGATTTCCAATCCGGCTTTTCCCTCTCTCCTGTCACTCTTCGTGAACTTCACACATTTTGTCAGCGTTGTGGGTGCCCACGTCACATCTTCCCCGCCCGTCTCATCTTGGTGATGTCCTGTCCGCCGTTCAGCAGGTACAGAAGCGGAAGGGGGCGGTCGGTGCCTTCAATGTGCTCACCGCGCCCTTGCCACGGCGTTACCGAAAGCACGTTCGCAAGGTCCATCCAGTATTCCAGCCGCGCGGGCGAGAGGTCCCAAACCATGTGGAAGTGATTTGCCGGGGCGTACTGTTTGTATTCGCCCATTGTGGCGTACTTGGGCATCACCCACGTGTGAGGCCAAGTGACGTTGGAACTGCTGGCGATCGCGCGGGCGAGTTTCTCCGGCAGGTCCACCGTCGTGGCCTCGTCCCAGGTCAGCGAGAACATCCCGCTCAGGTCGCTGTAGGCCAACCGCCCCGCGATGCCCCCGATCCCCCCG
>JASLZV010000130.1 GCA_030754715.1 Phycisphaerae bacterium | reverse complement strand
TATCCCGGCCTTCAAGTGGAACCGCGGCGCGGTTGGCTGGCACATCGCCAGTTTTGAGGCAGCCGACCTGAGGAACCCCAATTCCCCCCAGTGGTGTCCCCGGATGCTGCGAAACGGAGTGGCTGCCACGCTGGGCGCCGTGGCCGAACCGACGCTGGTTGGGTTTCCGAGTCCGGAGGGTTTCTACCCGCTGCTGCTGACCGGTAAGTACACCATCGCGGAGTGCTACTGGCGGACAGTCCCGGCAGTTAGTTGGCAAATGACGCTTATCGCCGATCCGTTGTACAATCCCTTCAAGTCCAACCCTCAGGTGTTGCTGGATGCGTTGCCCAAAGGCCTGGCCCCATAGCCACCCCCTGGGGTCTGGCCCTCACGGCACGTGCTGGCGCAAGGCCTTGAAGCGATTTCATGCCCGCCACGGTTTTTTGAACAACCCCGCCTCTACCTGTTTTGTTTGCGGAAGTGCGCCAGCGCGGCGAAAGCCTGTTCGGTGGCCATTTCGGCCGCTGCGGTGAACCCCTCGGCGTTCTGTGCGGTGCCGTGGCCGGTGTAGATGATCTTGCCGGTGTCGGCATCGACGATGCGGATCGATACGCTTACCCAGTGCGTTATTTCGGTGCCGCCACCGGCAATGATCAGCACCGTCGTGGTTGCCATTTCCTGCTGGATGGCGTAGTGCAGCAGTTGTCCCGTCACGGCGATGTCCGCATCGAACTTTACAGCCAGTTCGGCCGCCACGGCCGGATCGTAGCAGTCTTCGATACTCAGGCCGGTCTCTTTCAGCGCGGCGTGGAGTTTCTTGTCCGACAGGTTGACGATGTCGAATTCACACACGTTGAGCAGGTTATCCACAATCACACCGCGTGCGGCGGCGCCCGAGCCGAGGGAATCGCGTCCCGGCGCGTCGGCCAACGGGAGTACCAGGGCGCTGCGAGCGAAGTTGAGGGCTGCTTCGTCGAACAGTTTAGGCCGGACCGGTTGACAGCCGACAAGCGCGCACACAAAGGCCGCCCCGACAAGTGCAAGCCGGAAGCGCCGCCGAACCGAAGTGAAGGCATTTGCACTCACCAGTGCTATTCCTTGGGACTGCGCGTCTGCTCGTAGAACAGCTTCAATTTCCTGAGGGCCCTTGACGCGGCGATTTGGGCCGCCTTGGTATATCCCTCGCTGTCGGAGCCCTGCCCGGACCCAGAATAGACCACGCGCCCGGTGTCCACCAATACCGCTCGGATGCTGAGACCCACGCGATGAGTGTATTTCGTGCTGCCTCCGCTGACCACGTACACGGCAATGTGCCCGTAGTCCTGCTGGGCGGCGTACTGCGGGACGTTGCCCAGGATTACCATATCTGCCCCCGTGAGCTTCCCGATCTCGGAGGCCTTGGAGGGGTCAACCAGATCCTGAAAATCCTTCTCCTTGATGATAGCCGCCAGGCGGCTGCGCTCGACGACCCTGATCTCCGGCAGTTCGTACAGTTGGGTGATGACCTCATTGACCACGACCCTCCCCGACCCCTTAGCGTGGTTGCCCGGAGCGTCCACGAAGGGCAGGACGGCCACCGTATGAACTTTTTCGAGTTGCTCGGAATATCGCAATTCGACTTTTTCCTGGCAACCCACCGCCGCAGCCAGCATGGCGCACGTCGCCGCTAGTTGCGCCGTTCGTTTCATCAGGGACATAACCGTCGGCATTGTTTTTGAGTCCTTTGCCTTGTTCGAATTACTTTCGTGATTTCCGCAGATACGTTTCCAGTGGTTTCAGGGCATTGGTGACGGCCTCGGCGAGGATCCTTGCGTTATCTATGCCTTTTGCGCTGGCGTTGTGTGCATAGATAGTCCGGGCGTCCTGTGCGGCCAAAATACGCACGTGCACCGCCCCCGCCCCGGATCGCACGGCGAACCGCTCGGTGTACTTCATTGCCTTGATCTCCGAGCCGGGCAGTTTGGGTTGCTTGGCCACGACGACGGCAAAGCCCGTCTTGCCGGTCAACACCGCATCGGCGCCCGTTTGCCGCGCCAGGGCGGCTGCCTGATCGTCCGACATGGCGCCGGATGCCCCTGCCCTCAGCCGCCACATCGCTGGGGCCACAAACACCGTCAGGTTGCCGTATCGCTCGTATTGCAGCCGCTCGGCGGCCAGGCTGGTTGCTATTACGCCCGCGGCGGGGGTCTGGGGAGCATCCAGGGGAACCACCAAGAGTTTGTGCACCGCGTCGATGCCCGCCTGGTCGAATACGGTCGGTTTGGGCCCGGCGCAGCCGGCCAGGCAAATCGCCGCCGTGATCAAGGCAGCCGCCTGCGTTCTTGTTGGCTTGTTTCCCACTGCCGCTATCCTCTACCGCTTGGCGCATCGGCCAGGAACTTTCGCAGTTCCGCGGTGCATTTTGCGGTCGCCTCCAGGACGGCCGGCCCGTAGCCCTTGTCGCTATCGGCCGATCCCGTACCCGAATAGACCAACTTCCCACTGTCCGGATGGACGATAAGCACCCGCACCGTTACCCAGTATTTGCTGGTGGTCTTGTTGGTCGAGTCGACCAGAAACCACGCGCTGGTGGAGCCCTTGGTAAAGCGGTAGTCGGTCACCTCCGGAAGCACCAGCAGGTCGATGCGGAGCTTCCCGGCTGCCTCGGAGGCCAGGGCGGGTCCCACAGGTTGGGTCCGGTCGGCCAGTTCCTTGCGCAGATGCCCCGGTCCGGTGACGTGGTACCGCTGAAGGTTGGCCAACTCGGTGATAAGCACGCCGGCCTGCATGACCCCTGCGTTCTGCCCATCCGGTCCGGGCGCGCCCACGCCGGGCAGGACGGCCAGTTTACGCCCCTTGACCAGTGCCTCGCCATCGTAGATATGTGACTTGGCAACGCAGCCGCCGGCGCACGACAGAACCAGACAAAACCCGGCAATGAGCTTTCGCCCGGTCCGGCCGGCTTTGGGTGTTCGCATGTCCCGACCTTTCAGTTACGTGCTTCGGCGTCTGGGGACTTGCCGCACAAGGATACCCGGTGCATCTGCGTCATGCCCGGGCAAATATGTGTACCAGACACCCGACGATGGTATTGGTGCCGCACGAGTTTGACAACTGTGTTTTTCGTCTTTCCCATCGCAATCTGCCGGGATTGGCGAACTGCTTGATGCGTACGGGAGTAATAACTGTTATAGTGCCGCCCGGATTTCGATTGTCGCCGCAGCCCCCCGTCGTGCCGTATCGGATGGGAAACCGAGAACTGCGGCCTGGACGAAACTCATCGGTTCGGTGCTATTTTCGGGAACCTTGTGACAGAACGAGCGTCGAAAATAACAGCCTGCGACAGCAGCGCGGCAGCTCGGCAGGTGGCGGCGCGTGAGCCGATCGCCTTTGACGACCTGGCCCTGGTGCGGCAGTTTCGTAAGGGCGACATGGAGGCGTTTTCGCTGCTGGTGGCGAAGTATCAGGACCGGATTTACAATATGCTGTTGCGGATGGTCGCGCGTCCGGCCGACGCGGAGGAACTCGCCCAGGAGGCGTTCTTGAGGGCGATGGAGCGGATCAGTCAGTTTGGCGGACGCAGCAAATTTTATACGTGGCTGTTCAGGATAGCAACCAATTTGGCGATATCACGTCAACGCCGCCGCGGGCGAATCAAGTTTCACTCGCTGGACGGTCCGGAAGAATATGATGGCCGGGGGCCCCGGGCACTTGGGACTGCACAGGCGGCCCGACGTGAGGCCAGCCCGCTGACTGCGGCGGTGACCAAGGAAACCAACGCCCGCGTGGCCGCGGCGATTGACGAACTTGACGAGGAGTTTCGCCTGGTCGTGGTTCTGCGGGACATCGAGGAAATGGACTACGCGCAGGTGGCCGAGGTTATGGACGTGCCGGTGGGTACCGTCAAGAGCCGCCTGCATCGAGCCAGAAGAATGCTGAGGGACAGGCTCAAGAACTTGTTGGGTGATGATGACTGACCGGGAGAGAATTAGCGAATTGCTGTCGGCCTACCTGGACGGCGAGGTGACGCCGGAGGAGGCCGGGGCTGTCGAACAGGCCCTCCGGGAAGACCCGGGGGTGGCGATGGAATTGCGCGAACTGACCCGCACGCGGCAACTTCTGGTCCGCCTGCCGCAGGCCCAGGCACCGCATGATTTTGTGCGGACGGTAATGGCCCGTGCCGAGCGAAAGCACCTCCTGGGCGCCAGGCAGGCAGGGGGGGCGTTCCGCACGACGCGGTGGATTACGCTGGCCGTTGCCGCGGTGGTTCTGGTGGCCGCCGGCGTGGGCTTTGTGGTTATCAACCCTCTTAAGATTTCCCAGCCGCAGGCAGACGAATTGGCACGCAGGGAGGTCGTACGCCGGGCGACGCCGGAAGGGCCAGCGGTCGCTGGCCGGGCCGAGGTGGACGAGTTGGTTGACAGCCGGGCCGAGCGGCTTGACGCGGATCTGGACAATGCGCTGGCCATCGCCTCAAACGCGGTCATCTGGACCGACGATGTGTCCAATACGGTAGCCGAGGTGCGGCGATCGCTTGCGCGAAACAGGGTGCTGCCGCTGGAACCCGCCGACCGCCGCCGAGGGGGCAACCTGCCCCAGCCGCCGGCGCATCGCGACCAGGCGAACTTCTTCGTCCACAACCGCCGCGACGCCCTGCAGGCACAGTTCGTGGTCTATGCCCCGGTGGAGACAAACGCTGACCTGCAGAGCGAAATAAAGCATATCGCCGGACGGCAGAGGGTCTCGCAGATCACGGCGGATGCTGCCGCCGTGGAACTCGCCAAAGTTGATGATGGGGATGTCGTCGCGCCGGCCCGTAAATCCTCGCGGGCCAAGATTGCCCGGGCGGCTGCACCGGAGGCGATAAAACTCGGGGTTGCTGCGGCCAAATCGAACGCCGAACGTTCTGAGGACCAGACACTTGCCATGGGCGAAAAGGTCACACATGAGAAAGAGGTGAAAGCAAAACAGCCCCTGCTGAGGGACCGGGCCGGGCGGGCGCGGGTGGAAGACCGGGACAGGAAGACCATCGAGACCGCTCCGACGACGACGACACAGCCGGGTAAGGGTGTGGAAGTAAGGCTGGGCGTGGCGTGGCGGCCAGCGATTGCACCGGTCGAGGAAGAAGGTAAGATACTCGAGGCCGCCAATGGTGCGGGCAAACCGGCTGTCCCCGTGCGACCCGCAACGAAGCCGCTGGAAATGTATATCCTGGCGGCCGAGTCTCGCCCCGTGGGCGTCCTCAAGACGAGCGTTTCACCGACCGACCGCCTGCAATGGGTCTATCAGAGCGGAGCGTTGACCAGAGAGGCGCGCCGGGTTGTCCTGATGCAACAGAACCAGGGTCTCAACAATGAGGCGATGATTATCACCGTGAGTTTTCGCGCTGCGCCGGTCGGGAAAGAGATAAAACTCGAACCGACAACAAAGGCCGCCGACTGAAACCTCAGCCGGCCTGGACGTTACAGGGAAGCGTTAACTGCTCCGGGGCCCGCAGCGGGCTGCGGGCTCGTCTCGCTTATTCCGGCACGTTGACCTTGATCGTGGTTTCCTGGATAACCTCCGGCGTTTTCCTGATGGCCGTCTTACCGTCGGGATCGTCTTCGATGCCCTTCATGTCCGTCCAGGCCTTGCCCACCACGCGTCCGTTGCGGAACAGGATCTTGGCCCGATAGTACGGCTCGTCATGGATGTAGGTCCAGGAATCGGAAAACTTCTTGAACGGCGAGCCGAGAATCTTCTCCACTTCCAGTTCGGTCATGTCGGTCTGGACCAGGGAGTAGCGTTTTTGGGTGAACTTGTTGCATCCGGTCAGTACTCCGGCGGCCACGGCGACCAGCAGCAGTATCAATGTTTGTTTCATGTCAGGGCTCCTTTACCCAGGAAAGAAGAATTATTCACCCGAGGTGAACACGCGTTGTACGGTCATTCGCTTTGTGAAGGGGCTGGTGAAAACGACGGCCAGTACGAACTTTCGCCCCTCCGGCATGTGCGT
>JASLZV010000012.1:11928-14338 GCA_030754715.1 Phycisphaerae bacterium | reverse complement strand
AACACGTCGAAAACGAGGTTCAGGCTGCGCGCCGCCGGATGATCGCCGAGGCCGGCGGCAGCGCCAAGAAACTTCAACTGGTGCTGGCCGACAAGGGCACGACACTCGATGAGGTACTGGACACCCACCGGCGCACCCTTACGGTGCAATTGTATCTGCAGGTGAAGTTTCTCCCGGCTATCGGCGTCAACCGAAAAATGTTGTTGGAATATTACCGCGCGCACATCGACGACTTTCGCAAGGACAAGAAGGTGGCGATGCAAATCATCGCCGCACCGTTTAAGGCATATCTGGCTGAGGGGGTTGGCGGAACCCCGTCGGAGACGGAACGGGCAGCCGCCAAGCACGCCGCGGCGCTGATGATCAACAAGGCCGGCGAGAGATTGAACGCCGGGGAGGACTTCGCCAAGGTGGCACGCGAACTATCCAGGGGCATCAAGGCCGAGGCGGGGGGCCTCTGGCCGAAGATGTCGGCGGGCAGTTTCCGCGAGGTAGAGGTCGAAAAGGCCGCCTTCGCCCTGAAACCCGGAGATGCCCAGGGGGTAATCGAGACCAAGATCGGCTATTACATCGTCAAGGCCACAGAGGTCGCCGACGGCGGCGTGGTGCCTTTCGAGGAGGCCCAGGAAGGCATCGAAGAGATCCTGCGGAACCGTCAGTTTGAGCGGCTGATCAGCAACTTCCAGCAGAGGCTCCAAGCCAAAGCCGGCGTCCGGCAGGACCGGGAGTTCATCAACTCCGCCGTGGACCGCGCCGTGCAATTGTATTGGAAACTGTGACCCGCTGGCCGGGAGCAATCGGGAGTCACTCGTCCCGCCGGATCACGTCCAGACCTTTTCGCCCGGAGGCCTTGCCGTCCCACCGGTAGTTCTTGATCGCCTTGACGATGTCGTCGGCGACCCGGACGGCGGCCAGCCCGTCGGAGGCGGAAACCACCGGGGGGACGCCGTTGACTACGGTCTGGCGGAAGGCCTCCGCCTGGCGGCGCAGCGGTTCGGCCGCGTCGTCCACCACCAGGTTCTCCATGTTCACAAGTTCCCGGTAGTCCACGCTCTCGGCCAGTTCCGCCAGGTCCCCCACCTTCATCTCACGTGCCATCTGGATCAGGTCGAGGTTCTTGCTTTTCTGGATCATCACGCCGACCTTCTTGCCGTAGTCCAGCGAAAGGTAGGCCTCCTCGGAAAATACGCGCATCTTCCTCTCGGTCTTTATGGCCAGGCGGCTGGCGGTGATGTTGGCTGCGCAACCGTTGTCGAAGATCAGCCGGGCGCTGCAAATGTCCTCGTGGGCGCCGATAACGTTGATACCGACGGCGTGGATGCTCTCGACGTTTCCACCGGCCAGCATCAGCGTCAGGTCCAGGTCGTGGATCATCATGTCCAGCACCACCCCCACATCCGCCGAGCGGAAAGTGAACGGGCTGATGCGGTGGGCCTCGATGAACTTGGGGCGGATGGCGTGTTTTTGCATGGCCACAACTAGCGGGTTGAAACGCTCGGTATGACCTACCTGAACGCTGGTTCCGGTTTTCTTGGCCAGCGAGATCAGTTTCTTGCCGGCTGCTATGTCGTCGGTGAATGGCTTTTCGATCAGCACCGGCTTGCCCGCCTGGATGAAAGGCCGGGCGGCCCCCACGTGGAGCAGTGTGGGCACGGAGATGATGGCTGCATCCACCTTATCGACCGCCGCACGCACATCGGTCAGCGCGGTGCAGTTTCTCCGCCGGCCTACCGCCATTGCCCGCGGCTCGTTGATATCCACCACGCAGGTAAGTTCGGCATTGTCCATTTCCGACAGGACGCGGGCGTGCAGCTTCCCCATGCGACCCACTCCCACGACCGCCATGCGAAAGTTCATTGCCATTTGCTCCTGAAAGGGAATGTCTTGATGTTCCGCTGCCGAGTCAGACTTTGTCGGCGTCGGCCAGAATGAACTTGATTTCCGCCTCGGTAGCCACCTCGCCGTCCACCAATGCCCGGCAGCGGCAGTGCCCGATTGTATCCCGCACCCGGATGGTTCTGGCCTCCAGGATCAACTGGTCGCCGGGGCGCACGGGGCGGCGCATCTTTACCCGGTCAATGCTCAGCAGCATCGCCACCTTGCCCGTCCGCTCCAGGTGCTCGCCCAGCAGGATCCCCGACAACTGTGCAAGGGCCTCCACGATCATCACCCCGGGCATGATCGGCTGATCGGGGTAGTGGCCCTGGAAAAACGGCTCGTTGATGGTCACGTTCTTGATGGCGACCGCCCGCTGGTTGCCTTCCACTTCCAGCACCCGGTCGATCATCAGGAACGGGTATCGGTGCGGCAGCAGGCGCATAATTCTGCGGATGTCCATGCTTCCGGCGCCCTGACCGGTGGCGCCGGCAGACCGGCCGGGCGGCTTTTGCGACAGAGCCCTGACCAGTTC
>JASLZV010000012.1:0-11918 GCA_030754715.1 Phycisphaerae bacterium | reverse complement strand
TGGTTCAGCGAATGCCCGCTCTTGGAGGCGATCAGTCGTCCGCGTAGCGGGCGGCCGAGTAGCGCCAGGTCGCCGATCAGGTCCGAAACCTTATGCCGCACCGGCTCGTCGTCCCACAGCAGTTTGTTGTTGACCACACCTTGAGGACCGAAAACCAGTATATTCTTCTCCGAGAGATGCTGCCCGATGCCCTGGGCGCGGAGTTGCTCGGCCTCCGCCTGCAGGACAAAAGTGCGCGACGGGGCGATTTCGGCTGCGTAATCGTCGCGCCCCAGGCGGAAGCGCTTCATCTGCAGCCCGATGGACGGAGTGTCGCTGTAGTCCAGATCGTACAAAATGTCTAGGCAGTCGTCCCCGTCGACCAGTGCAACCAGCACGCCCTCCCCGTCGGCCACCGTGACCGGCTCGTCGATGACCAGCGCGTCTTGTTCGGTGTCCTGCTGTGCCAGACCGGCTTCCAGCAGCGACTGGGCGAACGGCTGGGCCGACCCGTCGGTGTTCGGCGGTTCGGGAGCGTCCATCTCGATGGTGAGGTTGTCCACGCCCAGACCCCAGACGCCCGACAGGACGTGTTCCACGGTCTCCACGGCGGCCTGCCCGCAGGCCAGCGAGGTCTGATGGTCGCGCCGGACCACGTAGGCGGCCGAAGCAGGCACCGAGGCGGGCGGGTCTAGGTCGGTCCGAACGAACACGATACCGCTTCCCGGAGGCGCGGGGACCAGCCGCATCCGGCACGGTCGGCCGCTGAACAACCCCAGGCCTTCGATGGCGATTGGTTGCTTAATCGTCTTTTGGCGGCTCAATTGCTTTCAGCCTCGCTTCCAGTGTCCGCACTCGCTTGATCAGATCGGGCAGGCGCTCCAGCGCCTTGACCTCGCGGAACCATTCCTTTGCCGCCTTGGCGGGTATTCCCGCAACGATTTGCCCGTCGCCCACGTCCGACCGGACGGCGGCGAAACCCGAGCATTGCACCCGATCGCCGATGGTAACACCGTCGCGGATACCGGCGCGGCCGCCGGCAACCACGTAGTTGCCCAACTTGGCGCTGCCGGCGATGCCCACCTGCCCGCACAGCAGGCACCCACGCCCCACCTGGACGTTGTGGGCAATCTGAACGAGGTTGTCGATCTTCGTGCCGGCGCCGATTCGCGTGGATCCGAACTTGGCCCGGTCCACGCAACTGCACGCCCCGACCTCCACGTCGTCCTCGATGACCACGTTGCCGATGTGAGGGATCTTGTGGTGCCCGTCCTGGTCGCTGTAGTAGCCGAAGCCCTCCGAGCCGATGATGCTGTTGGGCCCGATTCGCACGCGCCGCCCGATCAGGCATCCCCTGCGCACCACCACCCCCTCATCCAGGATGCTCTGTTCGCCTATCACCGCCTCGGGTCCTATGCAGACGTTGGCGTGCATCGCCACGCCGGCGCCGACCTTCGCCCTCGGGCCGATCACAACGCCCGGACCCACGTACGCATCGTCGGCAACTTCCGCCTCCGGCGACACCGTCGACGTGGCGTCGATGCCCATAGGCGGCTTGCGTTCGTCGCCGGCAAACGCCCCCAGCACCGTCGCCACCGCCGCTTCGACGTTTTCAACCACCAGCAGCGTCATCGGCGAATCTTCGATGGCCTTGCCGACGATAGCCGCTCCGGCCCGGCTGTCTCGCAGGCGCCTCGCGTACTTGTTGTCCACGGCGAAGGTCAGGTCGTCCTGACCGGCCTCGTCCAGCCCCGCCACTGACTCGATCCGAAGATTTTCGTCGCCACGAATCTCCGCGCCGAGCAGATCGGCGATGGCCCGAACTGTAAATGATTTCTCAGTCATAACCGCAGTTGGACATGATAATAACCTGCGGCACAGACCGCAAGGTGGGACGGCGACGGGCAGTGGTGGTCAGCCCCGCCGCCTCAACCGGCCTCCCGGTTGCGGCGAGCTTTGCTGCGGCCGGAATCCCGCTATCCCGGCCCGGCCCGGTGCGCCTCGTTCAACGCCGAAAGCACCTCATCCGTTATGTCGACGGACGGGTCGCTGTACAGTATCTTGCGCTGGCTGATCTCCCCCAGCAGTTCCCGCATCTTGTTGGTCGCCAGCGGGTCCCGCTGAATGTACAGGACCACGCCGAAGCCGCGGCGCTTCGCCACCACTGCGATGGTCTTGCGGACCTCGGCGTACATCTCTTTCGTCAGGCGGCAGTAATACCGCTCCGTGGCGGAGTTCTTGTACTCCAGCCACGCCGCGTGGTTGATTGTGAGCCTCTGAATCTCACGGAAACGGTCCTCATATTCCTTGGACCCTACCTTGAGGCCCCTGAGTTCCTTGCGGATCTCCTCGATGGCCTGGCTGCGTTTCTCCGACTCGGCGTTGGTCTCCTTGAGTTGATCGTTCAATTTGACCTTCAGATCCTGGCCCTTCTGGTAGTTATTGAGAATCTGCACCACGTTGCATACGGCCACCGGGTATCGGGCCGCCGCGGCCGGGCGGTCTTGGGCATTCAGATGTCCGCCCATTAGGGCCGCGCACAGCAATACCGCAACCACCGTGATTATGATCCATGTCGTTTTCATCGCTCATCTCCATTGGGGTTAGAAGATCCAGCCCAGTGAGAAACTGAATATCTGCGTGTCGTCGTTACCGTCCTTGGCTACGGGGAATGCAAAATCAAAACTTATGGGCACCGGTCCGAACAGCGGCACGATCCACCGCACCCCGACGCCCACCGAAGCCCGGTAAGAGGAGACCCCGAAGTTGTCTTCGACCGTACCGGTATCCAGGAATGCCACCCCGCGAACATGCCTGCCCACGAGGGGGACACTGTACTCGCACCCGGCAAATATCATGAAGTCGCCGCCGACGGGCTCTTCATCGTCGCTCCGGCTCCGCGGGCTGACACCCCGGTACTCGAAGCCGCGGATCGAGCCGATTCCGCCGCCGTAGAATCGCTCAAAGATCGGCGCGTCGCCCGCGATGTATCCCATCGCTACGCGGGTGGCCAGGATGTGCTTCCGGTCCAGAGCGTCGACCAGCACCGTACGGTAGTGGCTGTAGTCCGACCGCAGTACCGTAAAGTTGAAGTCGCCCGTCACCGGCTCGGCGCTGATACGGAACCGGTCGCCGGTGGACGGCAGCCAGCGGCTGTCCGTGCGGTCGCGGATCAACGTGCCCTTAATACCCAACAGAAGGTGCGAACCGTTCAACTCCTTGAATTCCTCGGCTGCGTCCTTGTCAACGCCGCTGATTCGGATACCCTCGGCCCGCACCGCCGTCTCCCCGTACCAGCGATTCTTGAAACGGTGGCCGAAACTGACCACCGTCCCCAGGCGCATCTCGTCATACTCGCCCCAATCGCGCTGAAATGCGAAGGCCTTGACGTCCGCCGAGTATGGCAGATCGAACAGCATCGGATCGAACCACTCCACCTGGTATCGCATCAACTCGGTGCCCGGCTCGGCCACCATCGAGAACCGCTGCCCGGCGCCCTTCCAACCCTGGGCGGTCATAAACTCCTTCCACGAGGCCGGCCAATTCGTGATGTCAAAGTTCCGCTGCCGGAACGCGATGTTGCCAAGCACCCCGAAGTTGGAACTGACGCCCACCCCGATGAGAAACTCGGTGGTCGGACCTTCCTTCACCTCCACCAGCACGTCACGCACGCCCGGGGCCTTGCCCACCGGCGTAATCTGAATGCTCTCAAACAGCCCCAACTCCATCAGCCGCTTGCGCGACTCCCCCACCGCCATCGTGTTGAACAACTGCTCGGGATAAACCCGCAGTTGTCGGCGGATCACGCGGCTCTGCGTTACCTCGTTGCCCCGGATCGTGATCCGCCCGACGCGGTACTGGTCCGCCTCCTGGATCCTGTAAACTAGGTCCACCAGGCCGGGTTTCACCTTGAACCGCTTGTCGGTCGCCATCGTCGCATTGATGTAACCCAACTTGCCGTACTTCTCCTGAAGCACGCGCGTATCGAAGTTCAGTTCATCCTGGGTGAAGTACTCGCCGCTTCGCAGCCTCAGGTCCTTCTGCAATTCCGTGTCGGAAAAGACCGCATTGCCCTCGAAAATCACCTTCGCCACGCGGTAACGCACGTTCTGGCGGATCACAAACGTCAGCACCACGCGGGTCTTGTCCGAAGAGTACTCCAGCAGCGGGGCTACCTCAACGTCTAGGAATCCCTCGGAAACGTAAAGACTCCGCAGTGTGATTACGTCACGGTTAATCTTCTCCCGGTCGAGGTAACCAGGCACAAACGGCCAAAGACGACCCCACGTCTCGGTCTTCAGACGCAGGCCCAGCGTATAGAAGTGCTTGTTGCCGCGGTAGCGGATCTTGCGGATGATAACTCGCGGGCCTTCCACGATCTGGTACACCACTTCCCGCTCACGAATCGCCGCGGTGACCTTGACGGAGGGGAAGCCCTCGGTCTTGTATCGGGCAACCAGGGCCTCTTGACCCTCGCGAACGTGAACCTCATTCAGCGGGCCGCCGGTGGGAAACGCCAGCTCCTTCAGCAACTCGGCCTCTTTCAGGGCCTTGTTGCCCACCAGCGTTATCCGCGACACCATCGGGCGTTCGGTGACGGTAAACGTTACGACAACGCCCTTGGTGGTCTGAGTGCGGATAGCCAGTATGCGGGCGAATTTCCGGGTCTTGAGCAGGCGATGCTTGTCCTGGCGGACAGTTGCCTCATCGTACTCGGCGCCAGCGCGGGTGTGAAGGTGCACCCGGATTGCAGCCGCCGGCACTTGATCGTTGCCCCGGATGCGAACTTCGATAATGGTGGTCGGCAGTTTCTCGTCCACGGCCCACGCCGCCCCGGCCCATGCCCACGCCACCACGGCCGCACATGCCCACAGAAGTCTTATTTTATCATTCACTGCTTGCTCCCGCACAGTGTGGCCTCTGGGCTCCCCCCAAGCGCCGGCCGCGGAAAAGTCGAATGACTGGCAGGAAAATACTTGCCGCGCGGATTCTTGTCAACGCAAAAACCTCGGTCTCTTTGCACCTTGACATCGGACTTGTCGCTACGTAGGCTCAGGCGGCTTCATTTCTCGCTCAAGGCATAAGGGTATGCTCGGAAAACCGTTACCAATTGCAGTGATCGGCCTGGGGCCTTTTGGCTGCCAGATACTCAAGGCGACGGGGCGGATCGAGTTGGTCGAGGTGGTTGGAATCGCCGACAAGGACCCCGCCGTTGTCCATCGCCTTGCCGAGGACAGCGGCGTGCCGGGGTACGACGACAGCCGCTCCCTGCTGGCCGAGGCCAGGCCGCAGGCCGTCTGTCTGGACGTTCCTCCCAAGGCCGCCGCTGAATTGATCCCAGCCTGCGCCAAACGCGGCATTCATGTCTGGAAAGATGCCCCCCTGGCCCGCAACCTTGGCGAGGGTGCGGCGATGGTGGCCGCCATGGGCGAGGCGGGGCTCAAACTGGTCGTAGGCACCCAGCGCCGCTTTGCCTACTGTTACCGCCACGCGTGGCAACTGCGAGAACGATTGGGACAGGTCTTCCTGGCCAGGGCGCATTACCTGTTCAATTGGGGTCCGGAGTTGGGCTGGCGGGGCGACAAGGAATCCGCCGGCGGCGGGGCGCTGCTGGAACTGGGATATCACCCCATCGACCTGATGGTGTGGTTTCTAGGGTTGCCGGAGGACGTGTACGGGCTGGCTGCCATTGGCGGGCGCCCAAAAGCGACCGCCGACCGACCCCAGCCCGTCTACGATACCGACGATACAGCCGCCGCCGTCTTCCGTTTTGCCACCGGATGCATGGCCACGGTGGTCACGACGCGCTGCTCGGGGCCCGTCAGCGAAGAACTATCCATCCACGGGCTCGGCGGGTCGCTCAGCGTCAACGGCAGCCACTGCGTCCTGCGCGACCCCGACGGAAATGTCGTCGAGCAGGCTGAAAACAACCTCGATCCGCTGGACGTCTTTGTTCGTCAGGGGAGGGCCTTCGCGGAAGCGGTCGCACGCGGCGCCAAGACGTATCGATGCTCGGGGCGGGAAAACCTGTTGAATCTGGCGGTCATCGAGGCAATCTACCTGTCCGCCCGCACCTGTCAGCCGGAAAGCCCACTGCGGCTGCTCAAGAACCACGGACTTGACCCGGCGGACTGTTTGAAGCATCGCCCCAGGCGATCCAGCCGGCGGAAGGAAACTTGAACAATTCGTTCCACGTCCTTCGTGACCCTGTGGCAGGGCCCCGTGCTATCCGATCCCTTCCCAGTTGACTTGGGCGAGTTTTGCGATCTGCTGGTGGCGCGTCATGTCCATCCGAAGCGGAGTGACGGTGACGTAGCCTTCGTAGAGGCACATCACGTCGCTGTCGTCATGATGGTTGAGACCCGGACGGTATTTGTCGCTCAGCCGCCAGGTCTCCGTACCATCGTCGGCCACTTCGCGGTGATAAACGTCTTCCATCTCGCTGACGGACTGTTTGACCACGCGGATGCCGCACGGGCGATCGGGGCGGTCTAGGGCGGGGATGTTCACGTTGATCAGGTCGCCGCCGGCCAGGCTGGACGACACCAGCCGGTCCAGCACGCGGCGGCACAGCCGGGCAATATGGGCAAAGTCCAACCGCTGGCCGGACAGTGAGGCTGAAAACGCCGCCGCCGGTATCCCCATCATCGCCGCCTCGGCCGCCGCCGCCACCGTACCGGAATAAAATACGTTGATGCCCACGTTAGCCCCGGCGTTAATCCCGCTGAGTACGAGGTCCGGCGCCGCTCCAAGCAACTGGCGGATCGCTAGGCGGACGCAGTCGGCCGGACGACCGTCTACGCTCAGACCGGTGAATCCCTCCAACTCCACCGGCCGGACGGCCATCGCACGACGCAGGGTTATCCCGTGGGCCGCCGCCGACTGAGGCGTGTTCGGGGCCACCACCGTAATCTCCCCCATGTCACGTACAGCCGCGTGGAGCGCCGCCAGTCCAGGCGCCATAATCCCATCGTCGTTGCTCAGTAAAATCCGCACGGTCTCCTCCAGCGTATCCCACGCAGCACGCCGTCGTGGCGATTGATGTCATTTCGCGGAACACCCGCCTTCGCGGTCTTAGGGATCTGTGAGGCCGGCGTGGGCCGCCACAGCCACACTTGCAGGGCAATGGAGATCACGGCCGCAGCCAGGATTATCCACAGGGCCATCTTGATTCTACGCACGGTGCGATCAATGTCTTCTCGCATGCCCCCGGCCGCGCCTTGCCACAGGATGTAACTCACGCGGCTGGCAATCGAGCCGTGGCGCCAACTGCGCTGATCCGGCCGGATGCCGTTGAGTTCCCCCACACGCTGCAGCGCCTGGGCGAACAGGGCCGCGCCCTCCGGTCGAATCCGACCCGAGCCGTCTTGAGACGACCCAGAGGCCCAGGCCCCAACGATGTCGCTTTGTCGCTCGAATCTCCGGCTGATGTAGCCGAACCCGAATACCAGAATTACCACCAGCAGCACCGACATCGCGAGCATACCTCCCCACGGTGCCCACCCTAGAGCTACGGTGGCCATCTCTGTCGCCGAGGTGCACAGCGCGACGGTTCCCACGATGAACATGACGGAATAGGGAATGTGACCCGAAACGATGTGCCCTCCTTCGTGCGCGAAGATCGCCTTGATGTGCGCAGGCGTCATCTTCTCGAGAATCCCGTCGGAAACCAGGATGTACCGCGCCGGTGCGATCACGCCCATCACCCCGGCGTTGGCGATTATCCCGCCGCTTCGCCACACGAGAATGTCGCGGTACTTCAGTTTCAGTCGTCCGCAAAGGGCCTCCAGTTCGTTGCGCAGGTCTCCCGGCGGAAGTCGGCTCGTCCGCCAGACACTCACTAGAATAACCGGGGCCAGCAGGAACGCCCCCGCCGCCGATGCCGCGGCGCCCCCCACGTACACCACGTTGCCGACGGGTCCCTGCAGCCTAGGCACAACGTACATCTCCAGCGCGTCGGTGCACAGTAGGATCAGACCGATCGGCACGGCCGCCAGCAGCAGGTGGTGGCGGATGTTGTAGGCGACGTGCTCCCGGAGGGTCCAGTAGGGCCCGATGACCCCCCGCACCATCGAATTGCCCCCGGGCGGCGGCTGCCGGATCGCGCGGTGGAACGGCCAGTCCAACACCCACCCCAGTATCACCACCCCAGTGAACGGCCCCAGCACCATCGCCTTTGCCGCCAGGGGGATAGAGATGTCGGCCGGCAGCACGTCCTGCGTCACCCATCGCCCGTACCCCAGGGCGATCAGGCCTCCTGCCCCGCCTACCGCCCAGAACCGAAAGCCCATTGTAACCAAGTTGTGACGGCGGATGGTCGAGACGGACAGGTAGCCCTGGCGCCTCAGTGCTCCCACGGCCGGGTAGATGGCCCAGGCCGCCAGCGCCGCTGCAGCGCCCAGATATAGCCCCGCCGCCGGTGCGATCCACACCGAAGGCGCTGCCAGATGCTCCACCGTACCAGGCGAACTTAGTACCAGCGAAACCACAAACCCCAGAAGTATGACAACTTGCATGATTGCTTCCCATTCTATGGTATCATCGCCGCAGATGCTGAAGGTTTCTACGATCGGTCCGTCAACGCCGGCCCGCACAAAGGAAACCGCGGCGCGGGTCTTATCCAAAGAGGCTTGAAATTCCGCGAGAATCAGCCGAATATATACTGTGTCAATGGCGGCGTAGCTCAGTTGGCAGAGCATGGGATTCATAAGCCCAGGGTCACTGGTTCAAGTCCAGTCGCCGCTAGTTTTTCTCCGCCTCGGCTGCTTCGGAGGCCGGCACCTTGGTTGTTTCTGCGTGCATCTCTCTTTCTGGAAGCAATGACCCCTGTGTTTTCGCGTTCCCGCTGTTGGAAATCACACGCGTGAGATAAAGTGACCGTCAAAAATGCCCGAAATCGACAATAAGACCCGCTTTGGGATGCCGGCGATACGCGTCGATGCAGCCCAACGCTCGAGGGTCGGATGATGCCCGAAAGACTCTTCAGCACCTATCAGGTTGCAAATCTGCTCGGCGCCACGCCGGGGGCCGTTGCCCAGTGGGTGAAGAACGGTTGGCTGACCTTCCATGCCTCGCCCGACGGGCCGCCTCGCATTTCCCGTGGTAGTCTCATTCAGTTCCTCCGGCAGCGCGGCGCGGACGTAGCCAGGATATTCCCCGAGGCTGCCGTCGAATCGCCATCGCCCGAAGCGGCCCCCGTTGAATCCCGCCCCACGGCCGAATTTTTTGCCGCAATACCCGCCGCGATGCCCGATCAGATAGTCGATGCAATCTTGGCCGATGCGATCCGCTGCGGCGCCCAGGCGTTCCATCTGACCCCGCGTCGTGAGGGTCTGGCCCTCCAACTGCGACTCGGCGGCCTCCTGCACGACAAGGTCAACTTTGCCCGCCGCCTGCCGCGGGGCTTGGAGCCCAAACTCCTGGCGCACCTGATGGCCCTGGCCGGTGTGGACCCCGGCACACCGATGCCAAAAAGCGCCGACTTCGGTCGTTTCGTTGAAGGGCGGGAGGTCCGGCTGCATCTGTCGGCCGTGCCCACCATACACGGGCCGAGAATCGTGATTCATCTGCAACAGCCATCCGCCGCCCAGGGCCTGTTGCAGCTGGGCATGGACGAAGCCGACCGGCAGCGCATCGAGCAGATCTTGTCGGGTGGTGGGATGGTTGTTGTTGCAGCCCCCCGGCGACCCGGACCGTGTGGAATGCTACGGGCCCTTCTAGCCGCCGCCGACACCGCCGCCCGTAGCGTCGTTGCCGTTGAAAAGACCGCCGGACTAGAAGTGCAGGGCGCCGCCAGGATGCGGATCGACCCCGGTGCGGGAATGACCTATGCCGTCGCGTTGGAGGCCTTGAACGACCAGGATGTCGACGTCATCCTCGTCGGCAAACTTCGTGACCCGCTCACCGCCACCGCCGCCCTGGAGGCCGCACACGACGGCGCGCTGGTGTTGGCGGGCATGAACGTGCCCGGCGCGCCGGCCGCTGTCGGTGAGTTGTTCGCAATGGGCCTGGAACCCTGGCCGCTGGCGGCTGCAATGCCGGCTGTCATTGAACAGGCCGCGCTGCGAATGCTTTGCGAGCATTGCAAAAAGCCCGCCGAGCAGGGCGACGACCACCCAGTCTGCACCGCTACCGGCTGCGACCACTGCGCACATACCGGCTACCGGGGAGAAATCCACCTGGCGGCTGTGTTGTACGTGAAAGGCGAAGTGGCCGACGCCGTTCGCCGCGCCGCGCCGGCCGACCAAATTGCCCAGGCTGCCGAACGCGCCGGAATGAAATCTCTGCGACAACTCGCCCTGAAAGAAATCCGCCGCGGCCTCTCCAGTCCCGAAGAACTCGCTCGCGTCCTTCGGCGGTAACCCAATCCGCCCGCGGGCGCCCGGAACAAACCCGCCGCGATTCTACCGATCTTCGTACCCCCGTGGATGCCTCTTATGCCAGGCCCACGCGTGGGAGACAATTGTCTTCAGGTCTGTATACCTCCGCTGCCAGCCCAGGTCACGAGCGGCCCGAGCGGATGAGGCCACCAGACGCGGCGGGTCGCCGCGGCGCGATTTCACTCGGGATCGGATCGCCGCTGACCGCCCGGCAGATATCGATCACTTGCTTTACGCTGAAGCCTTCGCCGTTGCCGAGGTTGAACACCTTGACCGCCCCCGGCTCGATAGCCTCGGCCGCCAGAACGTGCGCCTCGGCCAGGTCGCAAACGTGAATGTAGTTTCGAATGCACGTACCGTCCGGAGGCAACGCGCGCAGGCTTGACCCGCCCCCGCGCTGTACGCATAATGAGTTGCTTGCGGTATGCGGAGCGGGGAGTATACCCATGCGGATCAAGGTCAATGGACAGCGGGCCGATCACGGCGACGGCCTCACCGTCGCTGGAAAGCGTGATCGCGGCTGAAACCCAAACCTTACGAGGAAACTGCCATGATGGACCGCCGCTCACGGATATGTCTGGTCATAATCCTCATCGGTCTGGCCAACTTCGTTGCCTACACAATAGGATATTTCGCCATCGGCAGCGGCGAGGCCGTCAACGGAGCGGTCAAGTTGGTCGATGGCCGGGTGCTATACTACCTAAGCGGTCAAACGACCGAACCGGTCAGCCGCGAGGTGTTCATCTACAGCGGCGTCCATTCCATCAGCATCTGGGTAACGTTCGGGGCGGTGATACTGGCGATGCTCACGCTGGCCAAGGACCGCATCGTGCTGTCCATGCGGTCGGCAGTCGTCCGCGGGCGGGCTGTCATCACCATAACGGCTGTGGTCATCGCGATCGTTGCAGTCCTGTTTACCTATGAATACAGCCACCGTTTCATCGAGCATCTGCGTTGTCAGTCCTCGCTTGCAGCGCCGGTAACCGGGGGGAAATGACCCCCTCGGCCGACGACATCCTCGCCCCCGGAGGGCTGGTTGCCGACAACCTGCCAAACTATGAGCGACGCGGCGAGCAATTGGAGATGGCCCGAGCGGTGGGCGCCGCCTTTACCGATCACGAGCACTTGCTGGTGGAGGCCGGCACGGGCGTGGGAAAGAGTTTCGCCTACCTGGTGCCCGCCATCCTCCAGGCGGCCAACAAACGCCGTGTCGTCATTTCCACCTATACCATTGCCCTCCAGGAGCAACTGATCTCAAAGGATCTGCCGTTCCTGGCCGGCGTCCTGCCGATGAAGTTCTCCGCCGTACTGGGAAAGGGGCGCAACAACTACCTGTGCTTCCGCCGCCTGTCGCTGGCTGTCAAGAACAAGGACAAACTCTTCGCCCGCCCCACGCAACTGGACATGTTGGAGGCCGTCGCCCGCTGGGCCATGGACACCGCCGCCGGTTCGCTGCAAGACATCATCTTTGCCGTGACCCCGGAGGTGTGGCAGAAGGTGCGGGCCGAGTCGGGCCTCTGCCGCGGGCCGGAGTGCGACCATTACGGACCGTGTCATCTG
>JASLZV010000129.1 GCA_030754715.1 Phycisphaerae bacterium | reverse complement strand
ACACGAATTACCGCAAGGTTCTGCGGGAGTTCGACTGCGCGTTGTTTCTGCTGACAACGGTCGTGAGTGTCCCGGAGAAAGGTTTGATAATCACCGACTCGGGGCTGAAGTCCCTGGCCACCGACCAGGGCGCCCTTCCGCAGCCGGTGGGCTTTGCGGCCAAGCCGCTTGTATGCCACGAGGAACACACGCTGATTCGGAGCCAAGAAAGCGGGAGGTTCAAGATCGGCGACCGGATTCGACTGATCGTCGGACACGCCTGCACCACGGTGAATCTGCACGATTACTATTACTGCGTCAGAGGGGACAAGGTCCAAGACGTCTGGGCAATTGAGGCCCGGGGAAAATGTCAATAGACCGGAGGCAAGTAACATGAAGAACCGAAACAACGTAGATGTCCCATCGAAGTACGGACTGTTTGTGAACGGCGAATTCGCCGAGGCGGCTTCCGGGGAAACCTTTGAGGTCGTGAACCCGGCGAGCGGCGAGAAGATCGCCGACGTAGCCAGGGCCCGGCGTTTTTCCGACCTCGTCTCTACTAGGCTGGTGTTTTTGCAACCAAGATCGGGAGTCCCTATGTGCCGCCCGGCACTTCACGCCTTCGGGCCATCATCAGTGCGGACCACAGCACGGAGATGCTGAGCGAAGCGATCGACGTTTTCGACAAGACCGGTGGCGAACTGGGCGTGATCTGATCACAGGAGAAAAGCATGCAACGTCTGAAGGACAAGGTGATTCTGATTACGGGCGCTTCACGCGGGATCGGCAAAGCGCTGGCGCTGGCGTTTGCCGGCCAGGGCGCCGACGTCGGTGTGAACTACGCCAAGAACCGCCGTAAGGCCGCCCAAGTCGTCGAGGAGATCCGGAAGATAGGCCGCAAGGGGCAGGTGTTCCAGGCGGACGTTGGCGAACGTGCCGAATGCGTCGGCTTGGTGGACGCCTTTGTGGGCGCCTTCGGCCGAATCGACGTCCTGGTGAACAACGCGGGCATCTGCTACCTGGACGGTTTCCTGGCGACCACGGAGGAGCGATACGATCGAACGATGAACGTCAACGTAAAGGGAGCGTTCTTCTGCGCGCAGGCGGCGGCCCGGTTCATGCTGAAGCAGGGAGGCGGCAGGATCATTAACGTCTCCAGCGTAAACGGAGAACTGGCCGAGTCGCACCAATGCGCCTACAACGTGAGCAAAGGCGCCCTGAACATGCTGACCAGGTCCATGGCGCAGGAACTCATTCCCGGGCACATCATCGTCAACGCCATCGCGCCGGGCATTGTTCTTACCGACTCATCCGAGCAAGACCTGGCGGGCCCCGGGGTGGCGGAGGCATACCTTCAGAACATTCCGGCCGGGCGCTTCGCCACATGCGAAGATGTGGTGGGGGCGGCGGTATTTCTTTCCTCTGACGAGTCGGACTACTTTGTCGGGCAGACGCTGACCATGGACGGCGGCATATCGATACAGCAAATGCCGGATCTGCACGGAAAGCCGGCCAGCGAGTGAATGAACGCGCCCTGGAAAGATGTTGTCGAGACGGAAACCGGCGGAACATCACCGCAGCGTCGCAGTTTTATTGCAGTTTCAGCGGCTCGGAGTACCTTTTAAGCTGAATTCTATTTGCTGCTTTGAAGCCTTACCAGAATCTCCAGCACCCGCAGCCTCGCCCTGTCGGCGATCAACGAGGGATTATCCCGCAACTTTGCTTCATATTTTGTGCCGAATTTTTTGTGCACGTCGTTGATCACGGATTTGGGGAGCGAATCAATCATCTGCCGGGCCTCTCGAAGCAGATTTTGATTTCCGGCGGCTTTCTCGGTAACGGTAACAAAATCCTCGAGCATTCTGAGGTACTGGTAATCCTGCAGTCCTTCGCGGGTGGCTTCCCAGTGTTTTGAAGTTGTGATGCTGTCGGGAGCAATGTAGACGGGTGTATAAGTGGGCCGGCTGTTGCCGATGGCTGTGTATTCATTCCAACTGTTGGTCTTGCCGGCATCTCCATAGGACCAGAAGTTCGACCCGGTAGCGCCGGCGAGGAAACAATGCCACGGCTGGAGACGAAAATAACCCGGATTGAACATGCGCGTTGGACCGCTGCACATGTAGAGCCATAGAATTTTTCCCCTTTTCTTAAGGCCCTGGTAGTAGTCCCGGACGCGCTGGTCCTGGGAGGTGTAGTGATACCGCAGCGGGCAGATGATATCGTTGAGTTCCATGGCTTCTGCGCCGTACTTTAAGTCCGGCGGGAAATGGATCGGGTCGCTGAAGAGCAGGATCTCATTGGTTCCGGCCTTGAAGGCCTTGGAAAACTGCAGGACCACCTTCATCCAAGCCTCAGTCCTCGGTTCGTCGTGGGACAGAAGAGCGACCCGAGACGGCTTGAGGCCGATTTCGGCATTATGCCTGGCCCAGGCGGAAGCCCACTGCGCAACGGCCCGGTCGAACTCTTTGGTACCGGGCGCCTTTCCGGCAAAGGGGGCTGCAACCCCAAAGCCGGCAAATCCAATGTGGTAGCGTGCGTTGGGGAACATTTTGACAAACGCGTCCCACTTCGAGAAATCGATTTTGCCAGTCAGATTGCCATCGGCATCGACGTCCTTTGCCAGTGGAAGAGGCAGGGTCCTGGAAGTACACCAAACGGTGTCAACAAAGTGGCCGGCCATATCCTTGACTGCGGCCTGCTGATTCTCGGCGGTGATTGCGTAGTACCGATCAGTCACGTAATCCCACAGCCCCAGAGAGCAGTCGACCTGGTCGGGAAAGCGCATGGGGGCAACGAACAACTCCAGCGTGATTGTGCTCTTTACCGATCCGCAGGTTACAGCCACGCGCCCACGATACGTTCCGGGCTTTATGCCCTGCGGCTGGATGGAAAGCCAGATCTGCCTTGTCATCCCGGCCGGGGCGGTGGTTGTGTATTGATCGGCTTTGGGCTCCATCTGCACCAGAGCCGAGCCCACGACCACGCCCTGCTGAGTGTCCACTTGCTCCACGCGGTGGACCTTTATGTACTTCGGATTGGTTCCGCCGGGCAGACCCTCGATCTGCAACCGGACCTGCTCTTGCCGGCCGGTGGCATTGGTGACGTTGATTACCTCTGCACGGCGCTCCGCGAGCATCACCGCAACTTTCAATTCACTCAGAGACCCCATGGGCTTTGCAAACAGCGGCAGCATCGCATAGGGATGGGTATGCCAGATGGTGATCGGCGAGGTACCGCCTGCCTGCAGAAGCCTGGCATAAACTTTGAAAACCCTCCGGTGAAGATCGTTTAGAGGCATAATGGCCCTGAACGATTCGAGGCTTTGGGGGTACTGCGATTTGTCCACTTCGGCGCGGATCGCCTTCAATTCGCCAAGCATCTCGGCCTTGGCCGCTTCACCGAGCGACGCCTGTTTGACCATCGCTTCGGCCTTTTCGAGGTCCTGTAGAATTCTGCGTCGCACCCCGGAGCGGGTCCTGGTCAGCGCATTGTTTTCCTTAGTGCTCTGGGCCGCGAGCGATTCGATGGCGCAAAATGCGGCTGAAAGTACATACGCCAACAGGCCGATACTGCATGCCAACAGGCGTTTTTTTGCCTTCATTTGAAGATCCTTTCTTGAAATCGTGAAATCCCAGGCGTAGACAGGGGACAAACCGTTCCTGTCCGTGCAGGCAACGTGCTCACTAATCAATCGACATTTCCCGTCTGCGCCCTGCCCCACGACCATCGTGGGTTTCTTCGAACATTCTATCTTGTCTCCAGGCTCTGTAAATACTGTTTCGGGCTGTCGCAAAGGTCCATCTGTCTGTTCTTCCCGAAAATCCAATGCGCACGGACGGCAGAGCGATCCGCAGCCATCGGACATTCGGTCGTCCCCCAGGGACTCCGAGGGATTGGGGAATACTCATCCCTTTGCCTCTGCGCCGTGTTGGAAGGCCAGAGCGTACGAGAAAAGGGGAATTGTCGGCAAGGCCCGCGGGGGGAAACCCCGTCATGGCATTGGGGGCATTGTTGCGGTAACTTGTGGCCGGCGACCCCGGGCCGGTTGGGCGGTTGGTTACTTCTCCGGACCGTAGAGTTTGTCCCTTGCCCGCTCCAACTCCTCTTCCAGACGGGCGCGATCGGCGGCTTCATTTTCCAGTTGTTTGTGGGCGGCGGTCAATTCGGTCGAACGATCCTTGGCTATCTTCTTGAGACCGACTTGATGTGCCCGCAATCTTGCCTCATCCCGCTTGCGCTGCAGCACCTCCACGAAGTCCCCCGCCAGGGTCTCCACGGCGTGCAGATCGTCCAGGGTAAAGGGAGTTTTTATTGGCCAGGCCGAACCATGCCGACGGTCTTGCGGCCTTGTTTCATGGGCACGCCCAAGAAACAGGTTATCGGTGGGTGGCCTCGAGGAACGCCTACCGAATCAGGATGGGAGAACGGGTCGTTGACTATCCGGGACCGTCCATCCTTCAGCGCTGAGCGATCTATCCCCCTGATTTCCATGTCCTTGATCAACTTCGTGACTTCGGAGTGCGGTATCCTGCAGGCGTCCCATCCCGGATCGCTGATTGCTATGTTATCGAAGAGCCCGGTCTCGTTTATCTCCCCAATAAATCCAAACTTGCTGCCGGTCAATTGCTCGGCCACCTTCAGCCCTATGGCTGCAACCTCCGTTTCGCTTCCGCAGCCCGACGCGTCACGCAAAAACGTATTGATCCCGCTCATTGTCGCGAGTTGCACCTGAAGTTGCTCTTCAACGCGTGCCCGCTTGTCGTTCATGGCCCGCAATTCCACGACTTCCCGCTGCATTCTTGACACGTCGCTGGTGGCTTGGCCTTTTGCCTTGTTCCCATCTTCCATCGCAGTGTCTCCCCGGGTAAAGAACCCGCACCCGTACAGCCTACGGGGCCGTCTTGCCTTCAACTCAGTAACGTCGCCGACCGTGCCGTCCGACAGTATAATAGACCACTCCCGGCAGTGCAACATTAGACGTAGGATTTCATTTCCCGGCCACTAAAAACTCCCAGTGGCGGTCTGACAAACAAACCTGCGCCAAGGCACCCCCCCTGCCGCCGAAAGACACAACCGGCGGCCCAGATGCCGGGGGAACTGCACAAGGTGGCCATCGGCCAGGATACGGTCATCGAACTTCTCATGCAGGGGCTGATCAGTCGCGGAGCGGAAAGAACTTTATTTAACACATCTGGCGGCATAGATATGATAGAAAGGAAAATGCGGGTCTGGCTGGGCAAGGCGTCGCGGGATTTTTTATGGGTTTGATGTTTCAAAGCAAGCGTATGTGTTTGAACGGTTTTCGACTTGTAAGTGATTTAAAAGGAGCCGATTATGAAAGCAAGCAAGAAACCTCTGGTGATCGTGCTGGCAGTGGCCCTGTCGGGAGCAGTCCTGTGGGTCTACGGTTGCCAGGAGCCCGAAGTAACAAGCGGCAAAGCCGGGAAAGCCTTCGCGGCGAACGTTAAGCTTTGTCTCAAATGCGGCCAGATCAAGGGAACAGCCCTGTGCTGCAAGCCAAGCCAGACCAAGTGCTCCAAGTGTGGGCTCGTGAAGGGCTCGCCAGGTTGTTGCAAGATTTCGAAAAATGCCAAGAAGGCGGCACTCTGTTCCAGACACGGCAAAAAAAAGGGAACAGCCCCGTGCTGCAAGGCGAAGCGACACAAGTGGTCCAAGTCCGGGGCCGCGAAGGGCTCGTCAGGTTGTTGTAAGATTACGAAGAATGCCAAGAAGGCTGCAATCTGTGCCAAACACGGCAAAAAAAAGGGAACAGCCCTGTGCAACAAGACGAAGCGACACAAGTGGTCCAAGGCCAAGGCCGTGAAGGGCTCGCCAGGATGTCCCAAGACATCTGGAAAATAGGAGCGGAGATTGGCCAGTTGGTGCTCTAAGAAACGGCGGCTGCAATGCCTCTGTCCAAGGGGATTGGCCAGGGGCATTGCAGCATGCTTTGGCCACTGTCAGCAACCTGAGTCCTGGACCGGGCGAACTAGCT
>JASLZV010000128.1 GCA_030754715.1 Phycisphaerae bacterium | reverse complement strand
GCCTTCCTCCCGCACCCCTCAATTTCGGCATCAATTTCGAGTTTTCTCCTGTCCATTCGGGCAGAATGTCGATACTATTCATGTCAGATACATGTGTATTTTTCGCGTAGGCCCCAGAAGCTCGCGATGCAGATATATTAGCACTTATACTTTCATAACGTTCATAAAGCTAAAACTTGGATCAGGACAGGGATGAGCACAACCGTCAAGACACTGGAGGTACCCGGCTACCAAGTAGCGCAGTTTCTCGGTAGCGGCGCTCGTAGCACAATCTGGAAAATTCGCGACAGCCGGACGGGGGATATGTATGCGCTGAAGCGGGTCGTTAGGCGGGAGACATCGGACCAGCGTTTCTTGCAGCAGGCAGAAAATGAACACGCTGTGGCCAACCGCCTGGACTACCCCAGCATTCGGAAGATTTACGACATCCGCCACATACGGCGGTGGCTGGTGGTCCGGGAGATTCATCTGATCATGGAGTACTGCCGTGGGCGAACCGTACAGGATTCCCGCCCACAGTCGGTCATAAATGCCGTGGAGGTATTCTCCCATGTGGCGGCTGCTCTGGAGCACATGAACTCCCGCAGTCTGGTGCACGCGGACACCAAACCCAACAACATTCTGGTAGCCGACGATGGCACGGTGAAGATCATCGACCTTGGGCAAAGTTGCCGCGTAGGCATAATCAAAAAGCGTATCCAGGGCACGCCGGACTTCATCGCCCCCGAGCAGGTTCACCGCCAGCCACTCGATTCCCGGACCGACGTATTCAACTTCGGCGCGTCTTTGTATTGGTCACTGACCGGACAGGCCATTCCAACCGTCCTGCCAAAAAAGGGCGAGGTCACCCTGAAGATAGACCTGATCGTAACACCGCCCGAGCAACTCAACCCCAATGTGCCATCGGGCTTGAGCAAACTGATAAACGACTGTATCGAGGTCTCCCCTGCCCGCAGGCCCCAGTCTATGAAAGAGGTCCGCTCCCGCATTGAAATGGTACGCAGCACACTCACGCGCAGTAGGCGGGCAGACACCGGCCAGGACATTGAGGTGGAAAACACCTCGGATCAGGATACCTCGGGGCAAGACATCCTGAATCAGAGCATCCCGGACCAGGATATCTGACGTGTCACATGTCGTAGCCGACATCTTTCGCCAGGGCACCCGGCTCAACATCGAAGACCCCCGCAGGCAGGGCAATGTGATCGTTCTGGGCCCCGGCTGCGAGTTGCTTGTAAGCGGCGACATTCACGGAAACCGCCGGGGTCTCAACAACATCATCACCCACGGTACCCTTAAGGCCCACTCGCAGCGCCATCTGGTGCTGCAGGAGATCGAACACGGCCCAATAGACTCCGACACCGGCCACGATCGCAGCATCGAACTGCTGATGCGAGCCGTGAGGCTGAAGATCGTCCACCCCTCCCAAGTGTTGTTTATCATGGGCAATCATAGCGTGGCCCAGATCTCCGGCAGTGAGATTTCCAAGGGCGGCTATGGGGCTTGTAAGGCTTTCGCTGATGGAGTGCACTTTGTCTTCGGCGAAAACGGCCCGGAAGTGCTCGAGGCCGTCGAGCAGTTTATGCGATCCTTGCCTCTGGCGGTACGGTGCCCCGGCGGCGTGCTGATTTCCCACTCGTTGCCCTCACCCCACCGAATGGACAAGACAAGCACAGGGATACTCTCGCAAACCACCCCCGTTCGAGACGAAGACCTCCGCCGCGGCGGAAGCGTGTACGAATGGACTTGGGGGAGAAAGCATACTGCCGAACACCTGGACGCTCTGGCAGCCAAACTCGGCGTTGGGTTCTTCCTGCTGGGCCATCAGCATACCGACGCAGGCTACACCATAGTCTCACAACGAGCAGCAGTAATCGTAAGCGACCATAGCCACGGCTACGTCGTCCAGTTTCCCGGTGACCAGAGCCTGTCAGGTGATACTGTCGAACAACACCTCAAGCCACTTACCGCTCTGAACAAGTAACCCTGAGGGGCAAGGAAGCACCAGAGACGGTTGAACTCGCCGGAAAGCAAGAACGAACCCGCCGTAAGGCAGCCTTATCTCTTGTCCCGCGCGAGCCCAGAATTGGAGGCGGGGTTATATCACCAGAATGATTCAGTCAGATGGGAGGCCCACAAGCCGCTCCACTGCAGCGGCGGGGTCGTCGCTTCGCATCAGGGTCTCGCCGACCAGGACGGCCCTTACCCCCGACTGAGCCAGACGGTCCACGTCCGCCCGGGTCTTAATGCCCGATTCGCTGATGATCGGCAAGTCCTCCCCCGCCTGGGCGGCCAAGCGAACCGTCGTTTCAATATCGACCTGAAACGTCGTCAGGTCGCGATTGTTGATGCCAAGGAGATTTCGCGGCGCCTCATGGAGGACGCCGAGAGCACCCGACAGTTCATCACTGTTGTGGACTTCCACTAGACATGTCATATTCAACTCGTTGACCAGTTGTAGCAACTGCCGCAGCACCGGCAGCCCCAGTGCGGCTACTATCAACAGCACAGCGTCGGCACCGGCCCAGCGGGCCTGATATACCTGCAACGGGTCAATGATGAAGTCTTTCCGCAGCAGCGGTAGTTCGACCACCCGTCGCACCTCGCCCAGATGCGCCAGGCCGCCGTGGAAGTACTGCTCGTCGGTCAGCACGCTCAGGGCATCGGCCCCAGCGAAGGCATATTGGCGGGCGATGGCCGACGGGTCGAAATCGGGGCGGATCAGACCAGCGGACGGCGAGGCCATCTTGATCTCCGCGATCAGGTTGGCCGCTCGACGGGGAGGAGCGGCAACAGCGGCAAAAAAATCCCTGGGTTCCGCAGCGGCTGCCGCGCGGGCGCGGGCGTCGCTCAGATCCATTCTCCGCCGCAAGGCAGAGATTTCTTTGCGCTTTGTTTCCAGGATGGTGTCTAATATATTCTGCTTCATTTCCACGATTTGCGTGCCGTGCCGCTCGGACGGCACCACGTTAACCGCATGGGTCGAGAAATGTCAAACGCTTTGCATACGATTTTGGGTGTTTCCGATGGCGGAGCGGGGCTGCCAGAACTGCTCCTCCCGCCTGTGGGTCAACCGATTCTCACGCTGGCCGCCATCGGACTGTGCGTGTTGGCTGTGTGGGTTCTGCGCCGCCTGATCCGTCCGGATAAACTCAAACTGACGATCTGTCCTAGCCGCTCAAATTGTCTCAATCCCTCGCACCTCTTTTTGGTGTTTGCCACAGCAATCGTGGCAAACTACCTGGCCCGGGTTGTTGGACAGAGCTTGCTGGACTGCAGTTCCACTGAGGTCGCCGTTTTATCCAGCGTTTGCCAGTCGGCATTTAGCCTTGTGGCGGGCCTGGCGGTTGCATCATTGGCGTTTCGCAACGGGGCCTCGCGCGGCATGGGCTTCAATTCCAGACGATGGCTCAATGATTCGATCCGCGCAGTGATTGCCTACTTGGCGGTCTTGCCTTTGTGCGAAATCCTGAGATTGGCGGCCGGATGGACTATCGTCGTGCTGCTGTCCCAACCGGAACGGTTTGTCCAGCAACACGTGCTTTTGAAAGCGCTTAGCACCGTGGCCGCTCCGTGGCAGGTATTGGCGATCGTTTCAGCGGTAATTCTGGCACCGCTGGCAGAGGAGGTATTCTTCCGGGGGCTGGTGCAGTCGATGCTTCGTCGCTATTGCGGCAACGCATGGATCGCGATCTTGATCACATCCGCGCTATTTGCTCTCGTGCACTGGCAGCAATTGCACGCCATCCCGGCATTGTTCGTCCTGTCCGTCGCGCTGGGCTACAACTACGAACGTACCGGGCGACTGCATGCTCCCATCCTGATCCACGTGTTTTTCAATGCCATGTACGTGATCGAGCACATCGCAAAGGCCCAATAGCAGGCCACGCCGAAGGGACGCCGTGGCGGAGGAATCGCATAAGCGATGGTTCAGCAAAGAAATAGGGCTTCTGTGCCCTTGTGGTGATAGTGACCCCGTGGCCCAACAAACGTTACAACTGGACCGAGTTCCTCTAAAAAGGCCGCCCAGCAAATGCCTTGGGAGGGCTGCTAAGCAACCTCACATTATTCCCAAGGCTTATCGCTTAGCGGCCTCCGTCCCTAACATCCTTACGATGCTCGGGTGTGCCTTTGCTGCCCATCACCAGGCAGCGGCACAAGGCAAAGAGCGATGAACCTACGACCGTGTAGCGTGAGCAGTTGCCGCACGGCCTCCAAACAGAGTGATTCTACCAGAAATCGCTGTTTTGTCAAGGGATATTGAGGATAATTAGGGGGGGGGCCGCAGCAAAGAGCTTTCTCCATCACACGTAAACCCGCACCACCAAATCGGTGATAATCTTGCCGCATTAGGCCATTTGTCTCCGAAGAGCGGCTCCCCCCAGCACACTATAAGCGTAATCGCCCAACCCCTGAAAAGGCGGCAGCCGGCTTGCAGGGCCTTCTGACCATCGCACTACTCAACTGGCTTGTCCCAACGAGCGCATGGCTTGTCCCAACGAGCGGGAAGCCCTTCGGCAGAAGGTTTTTCTGCAAGTCAAATGGAGCTGCGGGGATTCGAACCCCGGACCTTCTGCATGCCATGCAGACGCGCTCCCAACTGCGCTACAGCCCCACGCTGACTTCATCGGCCGGACGACCTGCCGGCCGCAGACAATCAGGTTTCTGGCGACATCTTCCGCTCGTTTACTTAGCATGGTTGTCGGTCGTGGTCAAGTCATGGCTTGTATTTTTACTGAGTGCGGAAGAGTTTTGGGTAAACCACTTCGCCCCAGCGGTCAATGTAAGGTAACGAATGCCGCCAGACAATGTCGACATCAGCAACCTGATGGACCGGGCGTCGTCAGGTGACGACGGCGCATTCGGGGAATTGTCGCTTGTGTCGCAGGATGAACTACTGCGTTTCGCGCTGGCCCACGGGCTGAGTTTCGCCGATTCAGCCGAAGCCACGCAGGAAGCTCTCCTGCGGGCCTACCGCGCCCGGCGGCGATGGCGGGCCGGCAGCAGCGTGATGCCCTGGCTGTATGCCATCGCGATGAATGTCGTGCGTGAGATCGACCGGAAACGCCGTCGGGAGGCCGGCAGCATGGATCCGAATCTCCTGGCAGGCGTCCTGGAAGCATCCTCGACGCCAACAGACAGCAGCGAGGCGGAAACCCACACGGCTAGGCTGCGGCAACTGGCGGCTGCAATCCAGACCCTACCGCCGCGCCAGCGTGAGGCCGTAGCTTGTCGGTTTCTGCGGCGAATGAGCGAACGAGATACAGCCGCGGCGATGGGATGTGCCGAAGGCACGGTTAAGGCGACGGTCCATACAGCCCTGAAGGGCCTGCGGGACAAACTGAAGCAAGAAGAATCCTCATCCCAGGTGGAACATGGACGCCCGAGACGATAAGACACAACCAGACCGGCAATTTACTGATTTACTCGACGGGATGGACGTCTTGGCCGACGCCATCGACCACCGGGCCTATCCCGGCCGCGCCTGGCCGCTGCGCAGACCGGTCCGTCGGCTCGTTCTGCGCGTGCTGGCCGGGGCCGCAGCGGCAGCAGTCATTGTGATCGGTGTGGTGCTGTGGTCCAACAAGCCACACCGGGATACCCAACGGCTGGAGTCCACGCCCCAGATAACGCAGGTGGCGTCCAGACCGGTCCAAAGCCAGCCTCTCTGGTGCGTACCTTATGAAGTTGATCCGTCAATCTCCGGGCATGTGACTCTTGAGATTCCGAGTATAACGATGCCGCCGGAGGGCGAGCCCGGCGGGCTGTGGTGGAATATCCCCACAATTTCGTCGCCCTTCTCGCCGGAATGGAGCAATGCATCATGACTCGCAAGAACAGTTTTCTGGTGTTGTTGGTCGCGGTCCTGGTCGCCGGTCTGGTGGTACCCTACGTACTGGCCGAAGAAGACCGGGAAGATCGCGAGTTGCGCGACAATCGTGAACGGGAACGTCGAGTGCACAGACCGCCTCCCTCCCGCATT
>JASLZV010000127.1 GCA_030754715.1 Phycisphaerae bacterium | reverse complement strand
CCGGTATCTTCCAGGACGGCGATGGCCAGAAACAGCAGCAGGATGTTCGGCAGGAATACGAGCACGCCGCCGACGCCGCCGATGATCCCATCGGCCAGCAGGGACCTCAAAGCGCTGTAGGATCCCCTCGGCCAAAGGCCCGTGATCCAATCGCCCAGCCAGCTGAACATCCCGTCAATCCAGTCCATCGGTGTGGCGGCGAAGGTGAACGTCACGTAGAACACCAGGTACATCAAGGCCAGGAAGATGGGCAGCCCCAGCACGCGGTTTGTCAGTACGGCGTCGATCTTGTCCGAGGCCGTGTGCCTGGTTTCCACGGTGGAACGCACCGCTTCCTGGCAGGCGCCGGAGATGAATCCGTACCTCCGATCGGCGATGAGGACCTCGGGCGAATCGCCCACGACGGTTGCCAGATGGTCTGCGCTCCTGGCGGCGGCGGCGACCGCCTCGCCGCAGCCGACCTGCTCTTGAATCTCCCTGTCGTTTTCCAGGAGTTTCAGCGCCAGCCAGCGGGTGTCGTAGTCGTATTTGTCGGCCAGGGTCGTGCCGGCTGCAATGATCTGGCGGATTTGGCCCAGTTCATTCTCGATCTCCTTGCCGTAGTGGATGTGCGGCTGGTCGATGCCTCCGGGGTTGTCGGCCATCCGTACAATGGCGTCGAGAAGTTCCTTCCTGCCGATTCCCTTGTGCCCCACGGTGAGAACGATCGGGGCGCCGAGAAGCCTGGCCAGGAGGTCCAGGTCGAATTCTATCCCCCGGGCCTTGGCGACGTCGCTCATGTTGAACGCCAACACCATCGGGGCCTTCAGTTCTATCAACTGCACCGCCAGGTACAGGTTTCGCTCCAGGTTGGACGAATCGATGATGTCCACCACAACGTCGGGATTCTGGTTGACGATGAAATTCCTGGCGACCAGTTCTTCAATGGAATAGGCCGTCAGGCTGTACGTTCCGGGCAGGTCCACCACGTGGATTTCCCTGCCGTCGTGCCGGCAGAGGCCTTCCTTCTTCTCCACCGTCACGCCGGGATAGTTTCCCACGTGCTGGCGGGCGCCGGTGAGGCTGTTGAAAATACTCGTCTTGCCCGAGTTGGGATTTCCCGCAAGGGCAACCGTGATTGGGCTACTCATCGAATATCGTCCTTGTCGGGCGTGTTCGCAGGCGCGAAAGCCGGCCGGGGTTATAGCATCTCAACATCGATATCCTTGGCTTGTTCCTTTCTCAAGGAAAGATGATAGCCTTTTATCTTGACCTCGATGGGGTCGCCCAGAGGGGCAATGCGCTCCACCTCCACCACCGTACCGGCGGTCACGCCCATCTCCAAGAGTCGCTTGTTGACTTTGCCCTGGCCCCTGACCTTTGTGATTTTTGCTTTCTGGCCGGCCTTGAGGTCTCTCAGGGAGATCGTCGTCTTGCCGGTTTGCTCTTGCTGCATCCTTTTGGTCCTTACGTTTTCCAGGCACATTGATATGCACCGCTGGCAATTTTTCTGGGTCTTTCCCTGCTGGCAGTGGTATCCGATACCTCTTATCCACTTGTCCCCTCCGCGAGGACAGATATCCACGAATTCAACAAACTGAACGAACCTCTCCAGGATGGCCTGTGAGATCACGTGTTCCATCTTGCAGGCGGCCTCGCCGGCCTGTTGGGCTGGTACGGTGAGGACCTTGACAAAAAAGTCTCGAAGCACCTCATGGCGGCGGACCACGTCTTTGGCGGCTGCCTGCCCTCCCGCAGTCAGGGTGATCAGGCCGTAGGGGGCATAGTTGACCAGTTTCTGCTCGGCCAGTGCATGCAGTGCGCTTGTAACCGATGATTTGTGGACCTTCAGGCTGCTGGCGATGTCCTTGGCGCGCGCAACGCGTTTCTCAGCGACCAGACGAAAGATCGTTTCAAGATAGTCTTCGAGCGATGCGCTCAGTGCGCTGCCTGTTGCCATCTGCAATCGTCCTTGGCATCCAAAGGTTGGATGAACCAAACATTGTATGCCCAGGCAAATATCCGTCAAGCAATTTCTCGAAAAAGAGCGAAAAAATTTTCTCCCCGTGGTATTGGCCCGGTACCCTGCGCGATGACCGGGTAGATATCAGTCGGAAAGGGATTGACAGGCCGGGATGATTGCAACATGATGCCATGTCGCAAGATGGCGGTTCGCGAAAGCCCCAAGCCCGCCTCAGGATAGCGTAACTGCGCGGGCATGTTCAAGTTGGATTCATACAGTGTTCGGGAGGCGGCCGGTGTCCAGAACAGTCATTACCAATGCGTCGGTGGTACTGCCGGACCGCCTGGCCAAGGGATGCGTGGTGGCCTTTGAGGACGGGCGGATCACGGCGGTCTGCCCTACAGGGGGACTACCCGTCCCGGCGGCCGAGGAGGTTGTGGACGCCAAAGGCGGTTTCCTTGCGCCCGGGTTCATCGACCTCCACTTTCACGGCAGCGGAGAATTCCTGATAGACAACGGCCCGAATGATCTTATCGGGCTGTGCAAACTGCTGCCGCGGTACGGCGTGGCCGGCTTTCTTGCGGGGGTCTGCCCGCAGCCAAAGGGCCAAGACGCCCGGTTTCTGGCGTCGCTGGCTGCGGTCGACACGCAGGGCGCCGAGATACTTGGGTTTCATCTGGAAGGACCGTTTCTGGCCATGACGGGCGCACTGCCGCCTGAAGCGATCGGCTGCAACGATCCGCAGCGGGTCAGGGCGCTTATTGAGGCGGCAGGGCCTCGCCGGGCCGTGTTTAGCGTCTCGCCCGACTTCGAGGGCATACTGAATTTGCTTGGGATGATGACGGCGGGCGGCGTGCCGGCGTTCATGACGCACACGGCTGCCAGCGTAGCACAGACTCAGGCGGCCATCGAGGCGGGTGTTCGCCACGCGACGCACTTTTATGACGTGTTCCCGGTTCCGCCCGAGACCGAACCGGGCGCCCGTCCGTGCGGGGTGGTTGAGGCGGTCCTTGCCGACCCGCGCGTTACCGTGGACTTTGTGCTCGACGGTGTGCACGTCGATCCAGTCGCCGTCAAGATGGCCCTGCAATGCAAAGGTCCGGGCGGGGTGTCCCTGATCACCGATGCGAACGTGGGCGCGGGCCTGCCGCCGGGCCGGTACGATTCTTTCGGTACCTCCGTCGAGTTTGCCTATCCAGGCGCCCCGGCAAGGTTAACTGAAGACTCGCCGCATCCGGGCTGTTTGGCCGGCAGCGGGCTTACGATGGACCTGGCGGTGCGCAACGCCATTGAACTACTCGGGGTCGATCTGCCCCAGGCGGTGCGGATGGCCGGCGCCAACCCGGCGGAGGTGCTGGGCCTGGGCGGCTGCAAGGGACAGGTAAAAGAAGGCTTCGACGCGGATCTGGTCTTGCTGGATGAATCGCTGAAGGTCAGGCAGACCTGGGTCGGCGGTGAATGTGTGTTTGATGAGCAGGCCTGAGCGTCTGTCCGGAAGCAGAGCGAAACGCGACGGTCTGGAAAAGAAGGAAGGTTCTCATGGCGGGCAAGTTGACAGGCGGTGCGGCAGCGGTCGAAATCACCCCGAAAGACTCTCAGTTTCTGTACGGATATCCTCACGTGGAGCGATACAGCACGGGCGTGCACGATCCGCTGTGGACCTCCGCGCTGTACCTGTCGGACGGTGCGACGGAAGTGATGTTCATCGCCAACGACATAGTCTACGTAACCAAGGATGTTGCGGCCCGAGCACGCGAGCGAATTGAAGCGGCCACATCGATACCCGCGTCTAACATCATGATCACGGCCACCCATACTCATTCGGGTCCCAAGACGGTGATCAACCTGAGTTGCGAAGCCGACACCGTTGTTCCCAAGATGGATGAGAATTACGTGCTGTTCATGGAAGATTCCATCGTTGAGGCTGCGGTCGAAGCGCACGGCAGCGCTGAGCCCGCGGAGGTCGGCCTGGCGGTGGCCAATGCCGAGGGTGTGGGCACGAATCGCCGCGACCCGTCCGGTCCGTCCGACCCGCAGGTGCCGGTTCTGATGGTTCGGGCCGCCGAAGGCGGCGGGAACATTGCCGCAATGACGGTTTACTCCATGCATCCCACCGTGCTGCACGAGGACTCGACTCTCGTCAGCGGCGATTTTCCCGGGATGACGCGCCAATATCTCCAGCAAAACGTGCTGGGCTCCGATTGCCCTCTGCTGTATCACACCGGTCCGGAGGGCAACCAGAGCCCACGCCACGTCACCAAGGGCAACACCTTTGCCGAGGCCAAGCGGCTGGGAACCATCCTCGGGGAGGCCGTCGAAAACGTGATCCGGCGGATCAGTTTCACTTCCGACGTAAAACTGGGCGCTTTTCGCCGGTTCGTTGATCTGCCCGGAAGGTTGTTTCCCCCGGTCGAGCAGGCCCGGGAGAAACTCAAGCGCGCGATACAGCACCTGGAGCACCTGCGCCAAAGCGGCGCCCCGCGCCAGGAGGTCCGCACGGCCGAGTGCGATTGGTTCGGGGCCGAAGAGATGCTCACCCTGGCCGCCGCCGCCGTTGACGGGCGCCTGGAGGCCGTACGCCAGTCATGCCTGCCGGCCGAGATTCAGATCATCACGGCCGGCTCGTGGGCCTTTGTGGGCTGGCAGGGAGAGATGTTTGTGGAGTACTCTCTGGCCGTCAAGGATCGCTACAAAAACACGTTTGTAATCGCGCTGGCTAACGGCGAACTTCAGGGCTACATCGTTACGCCCGAGGCCGCCGAAGAGGGTGGATACGAGGCTTCCAACGCCTTGTTCTCCCCGGAAACCGGGAGCGTGCTGGTGAGCGAGACGCTGGAGATGCTGACGGGACTTCGAGAATAACCGACGGGTATGGGAGCAACCTTGTCCGATGGACCTGGTACTTGGAATCGATTTAGGCACCAGTTATTTCAAGTTGGGTTTGTTTGACCGCGGCGGGGTCATGCGTGGCCTGGGGCGGGTTCCCCTGCGGATCGACGCCGGCGACGGGTCGCTGTGCGAACTGCCGGCAAGGCGGTTCTGGTCGGCCTTACGGGACGGCCTGGCCGAGGCGTTGGCACAGGCCGGGGCCCGTGCCGCCGAGATTCTGGCATTGGGTTATTGTTCCCAGGCCAACAGTTTTCTCCTGCTGGACGATTACGGGGACCCACTGACACCCTTGATTCTGTGGCCTGACGGCAGGGAGGACACAATCGACCCGGCCGTCCGGCGTCTGTGGCAGCGAGATGATTTTCTGGACGTTACCGGGCTGGGGATTCCCCCCAGTGTGAGCTTGTGCGTCTCAAAGGTGCGGTGGTTCTGCACGCATCAGCGCGACATGTGGTCGCGGACCCACCGCCTGCTGACGATCTCGGACTACCTGGCCTCGACGCTCACCGGCCACTGTGTAGGCGACGCGGGTACGGCCGCCCTGCTGGGCATCTGGAACGTGCGGGAGTCCCAGTGGTGGGACAAGGGCCTGGCGGCGATGGAGATACATCCCTCGCGGATGGCGTTGCTGCTGCGCCCGGGCTCGTCGGCGGGGCGGCTCAGCGCGGGGGGGGTGCAGCGCCTTGGACTGAGGGCCGGGATCCCGCTGGTGGTCGGCAGCCTGGACCATCACATCGCCGCGGTGGGCGCCGGGGTGGGCCAGGTGGCGGAGTTCAGTGAATCGACCGGAACGGTCCTGGCGTGCATCCGCCACACCGAGGGGTATCGCCCGGCGGTGAATTGCTGCCTCGGACCGGGCATTGGCCAGGCGGCCTACTACCAACTGGCGTTCGACTGCAACGGAGCCGGGGCCCTGGAGTGGTATCAGCGAACCCACGCGCCCGACTTGACCGTCCCGGACCTGCTGTCGCTGGCGGCCGACGTGCCGGCGGGCTGCGAGGGTATGGCGGCTGCGGCGTCGGCCAACGAGTACGAAGGCCTCAAGGGTTTCAAGGGCAAGTCCAAGTCGCACGGGCACGGGCATTTCGTCCGGGCGATAATGGAGTCCACCGCGGGCACTTTGGGCGTGCTGGTGGATCGCCTCTGCCCCGACGCGCGCC
>JASLZV010000126.1 GCA_030754715.1 Phycisphaerae bacterium | reverse complement strand
CGCTTGGGCCTCGGTGATCTCCATGTCAACGTCATCGGCGTCCCAGCCCCTGGCCTTGGCCCGTTCGAATTCCTCAATCGCCTCGCCATACCGAGCCAGTTGCTTGTAGCACTGTCCCTGGAAGTATCGCCGGTCGCGGTTGTCGGTCCCGGCGCCAAGGGCCTCAATGGCATCAGCGAACCGGGAAACCATGTAGCGTGCGATGCCCACTTTCACCGCCGCGGTGCCCGCAGCGTCGGGATTCTCTAACTCCAACTGGCCCACCAACTTCTTGACCTTGTTGGCCGTATCACCCGTATCGGCCAACGCCTGAAGCAGCTGCTTATGGTCTTCAGCCGTCCAGATATCCTTTGTCATATAGTCGACAAGCGCGTTTCCCGAGGTTTCTTCCATCAGCCCTTCTCCCGGTGTAGAGATAAGCGAACCCGAACATTCCTGCATTGGCCACAAGGGGCGAGTCGGGTATTATAATCATGTCCGGGCGGACTGCAAATGAATTTCTCCCGGGCCGCAGGCGGGCGGCGGCGGGAAGTCGCTCTTATTTGCATTCTCGGCGAAACGCCCTCACCCAGGTGGCGTAATGGACAACGACGCGCAGAAACCCGTTCAGTTGATCATCAATCCGCGCAGCGGTTACGGGGGACGCCACCATATGCTGGGCGAACTGCGAGCGTCGCTGCGACGGGCGAGGCTCGAAGCCACCGAGTACGTCACCAAGGGCTACGACGACGCCGCCCGCTGCGCCAGCGAGATAGCCGGCCTGGTCCGGGCCGTGCTGGTCTGGGGTGGCGACGGTACGGTAAACGCGGTCGCCAACGGTCTGGCGGGCAGTGACACACCGATCCTGCCCTATCCGGCCGGCACGGAAAACCTGCTGGCCAAGGAACTGCGAATCCCCTCAGACCCCCACCGCATCGTTGAAATACTCCAGTACGGCCGGATCGTCCGCTGCGACATGGGCCGCATCAACGGGCGGAGTTTCATGCTCATCATCGGCGTCGGATTCGACGGTGAAGTGGTGCGCCGCCTGTCTATCACACGAAGCGGGCACATCTCTCACCTGAGTTACTTCTGGCCCATATGGCGCACCTTCTGGGAACACAACTTCCCACGCATGCGGATCGTAGCCGACGGCCGGCAAATTTTCGACGACTTTGGCCTGGCCTTCATCGGCAACATCTCGCGCTATGCCGTGGGACTCAGGATATGCCACAACGCCGTCTATGACGACGGGCTGCTGGACCTTGTGGTTTTTTCGTGCCGCGAACAAACGGCGCTGCTGTTTCACGCGGCCTGGACGCTCCTGCGGCGGCACCCGCTCAAGGGCAACGTAATCTACAAACAATTCCGAAACCTGCGAATCGAGTGCGACCGGACGGTGTTCAGTCAGGTGGACGGCGACGTGGGTCCCGACACGCCGCTGGATATCTCGGTGGCCCCGGCGCAAATCCGCCTTATCATACCCCATGAAAAACCCAACGCCTGGGGGCTGTGGCCCTGGAAAGGAAGCAACGGCACATGACCCGTACCAACCATTGCCGGATAGGATCGGTGTCCTTCGGCACCGGCCAACTGTCACTGATTGCCGGTCCCTGCGTAGCCGAGAGCCTCGAACTGTGCCTCGAGATAGCCGACACGCTTGGGCGCCTTTGCGCAGACCTCGGCATCGGTTACGTGTTCAAGGCCAGTTTCGACAAGGCCAACCGCTCCAGCGGCGGCGCCTACCGTGGACCGGGCCTGGAAACAGGACTCAAGTGGCTGGCCGAAGTAGCCAAGAGCGCCGACGTAGCGATACTGTCGGACGTGCACGAAGTTGACCAGGTCGCCGCGGCCGGGGAGATCCTCGACTGCCTACAGATCCCGGCCTTCCTATGCCGCCAGAGCGACCTGCTGACCGCGGCGGGGCGAACGGGCCGAACGGTAAACATAAAGAAAGGCCAGTTCATGGCCCCGTGGGACATGGGCGGAGCGGTGGAAAAGGTTCGCTCCACCGGAAACAACCACGTCCTACTGACCGAGCGTGGTACGACGTTCGGATACAACCGCCTGATAACGGACTTCCGGGGTATCACCGAGATGCGAAAGTTCGCGCCGGTCGTGTTCGACGCGACCCATTCGGTACAGAAGCCCGGCGCCTTGGGCGGCGCATCGGGCGGGCGACGGGAATATGCGCCTCTGCTGGCCGGGGCGGCGATGGCCGCCGGCGCCGACGCGCTTTTCATTGAAACCCATACCGACCCCGGCAGCGCCAAATCCGACGCCGCCAGCCAAATTCCGCTCGAACAGATGCCCGCGGTGCTGAACCGCTGCCTGGCTGTCTTCGGCGCCGCGCGCGACAACCCGATATAAAACCAACACGGAAACCCTCCGGGCCCCGAAGACGCTCGGCACCACAGGAGTATCCGGTATATGAGCACGATTAAGAACCTGGCCTCGGAGAAACTCGTCGCGCTGGTGGACGCCTCGGCGGCGATCAACTCCGCCGAGAACCTCGACGAGACGCTGGCAGCCATCGCCAGTGCAGCGGCAACCGTCATGCATGCAGAGGCAGCCAGTGTCATCATGCTCGACAAGGTCCGCAAAAAGCAGGTTTTCCGCGCCGCCGTGGGAGATTGCGCCGATCAACTCATCGGCATAGAATACGACCAGGTCGCGGGAATCTCCGGCATGGTGGTCCGGACAGGCCGCGACACTATCGTCGATGACGTCACCAGCGAGCGCACGCATCTCAAGGAAATCGACATGATCAGCGGGTTTCACACCCGCAACGTGCTGGCCGCTCCCCTGATCAACAAGGGCGATACACTCGGGGTTGTCGAGGTTCTCAACTCGGCCGTCGCCGAACGATTCGACGACGAAGACCGGCAACTCGTGCTGGTCTTTGCAAACCTGGCGGCGATCGCCGTGATAAATTCTCAACTTCGCGATCGTCTGCGCAAAGACAACCGCGGTCTGAGGCAGTCGCTCAAGGCGCCCGATGAAATGATCGGCCTCAGCCCCTCGATGAAGAACGTCAAGGAACTCATCCGCCGGGTAGCGGCCTCATCCGCCACCGTCCTGATGCTCGGGGAGACCGGAACAGGCAAGGAGGTCGCAGCCCGCCTGATCCACTCCAACTCCCCTCGCTGCCAGCGCCCCTTCATCCCGGTGAACTGTGCGGCCCTGCCCAGAACACTACTGGAAAGCGAATTGTTCGGCCACGAGGCCGGCGCCTTCACCAGCGCCACCGGAAGGAAACTGGGACGATTCGAACTGGCCGAGGGGGGAACTATCTTCCTCGACGAGATCGCCGAAGTGGCCCCCGACATCCAGGTGAAACTGCTGCGAGTTCTACAGGACAAGGAAATCACAAGAATCGGCGGCGTGGCGCCGATCGGCTGCGACGTCCGGATCATCGCGGCTACCAACCGCAAACTCGATGAAGAAATGCGGACCGGAGGGTTCCGCCAAGACCTTTATTTCCGCCTGAACGTTTTTCCAATCGAAATGCCCCCGCTGCGCAGCTGCAGACAGGACATTCCGCTGCTCGTGGAGCGATTCCTCCGACACCTGGGCGACGAAATGAAGCTCCCCACCCCGACCATATCGCAGGATGCCCTCTTCACCCTGGAGCAATACGATTTCCCTGGTAATATCCGCGAACTCCAGAACGTCCTGGAGCGGGCGTGCCTGTTATGTTGTGGGCCCGACATGCCCCCCGACAGCCTGCCGTGCATCCTGGCCGAACATCTTCCCCGCGATCTTTTCCCAACGCCCTCCGAGGCCGCAGGTGAATCGGCTCCTGGCGAATCGGCCCTAGCCGCGGGCGAAAAGGCCATGATCGTCGGCGCCCTGATCGCAAACAACTGGAACCAGTCCAAGGCGGCCAAGGCATTGGGCGTCAGCCGCGACAATATCCGTTATCGCATGAAGAAACACGATATCAAGCGGCCGAAGTGACCTCAGGCGGCGACGGAAGGCGCACAATGTGAAATCACCTGTTCTATGCCGCGACGAACCTGACGCCGATAGTCAGTTGCCCCGTGGTGATCAAGCCGCTACGGTCCACCCTGACGATGGTGGCGCTTATGGGCTTATCACCCATGCCGGCCAGTTCCGGTCGGCAAATTCCCCCCATGTGCACGCGGAGCGGTTGGCCCGGACTCACCGGCGCGGTGGCCGGAACGCACATCCGCATCCCTCCGGCTGAAATGTCCACCGACCGCGCGTGAATCTCCCGCCGCGAAGGGCCATGATGAAACTGTATACCGGCCGCCAGCGGGTACCGCCGATGCTGCCTGCGCTCCTGATCCGATGGCGTCTCGCTCATCTTCCACTGCCTCTGCTGTGAAGCCCTATATCCTTATCGGACGGAAATCACCCCGTGTTACGAAGAATTTAGCTTAAAAATTTCGCTCGGTCCACCCGCCCAAATCCGCCAGGGCGTTGCAATAGGCCGTCTTTGGGCGTATTACTTCCGACTGACCTGGCCCGCAAAGCCACGGGAGAATCGCAATGAGCGAAACATTAAAGCGGATCGGGATATTAACCGGCGGGGGCGACTGCCCCGGCCTCAATGCCGTCATTCGCGCGGTGGCCAAGGCCGCCATAGGCGACCAGCGCCAGGTCATCGGCATCGAGGACGGCTACCTCGGCCTCATCGAAAACCGTTTTCGCGTTCTGGAGTACCTCGACGTAAGCGGGATTCTGACCCGGGGCGGGACGATTCTCGGCTCGTGCAACAAAGCCAATCCCAGCCACTACGCCGTACCGGACGGGCAGGGCCACTGGACGATCCGCGACGTTCGCGATCAGGTGGTTGAGCATTATCAGCAAGCCGGCCTCGACGCCCTGGTCGTTATCGGCGGCGATGGAACAATGAGCGGGGCGGCCGGCCTAGTGCAGCGCGGGCTCAACATCGTCGGCATGCCCAAGACCATCGACAACGACCTGTGGGGCACTGAAATCACGTTCGGACACGATACCGCCGTAGCCACCGCCGCCGACGCGCTGGACAAGGTCCACACCACCGCCTCCAGCCACCACCGCGTGATGGTCGTCGAACTGATGGGACGATACGCCGGTTGGCTGGCGCTGCACGCGGGGGTGGCCAGCGGCGCCGATGTGATACTCCTGCCGGAAATCGACTTCGACATCAGCAAAGTCGCCGACAAGTGCCTCGATCGCAGCCGCGGCGGAAGGGGCTTCACCATCATCGCCGCAGGCGAAGGGGCAAAGCCCGCCGGCAGCGGTCAGTTTGTGGACCGCGTGGTGGAAAACTCCCCCGACCCGATCCGCCTGGGCGGGGTGGCCAAACACGTCGCCGACCGGATCGAAAAACTCACCGACCTTGACAGCCGCGCCATCGTGCTGGGGCACGTTCAGCGCGGCGGAACCCCGACGGCCTACGACCGCGTCCTGGCTACGAGTTTCGGTTATCACGCCTTCGAACTCCTGATGAGCGGCCGATTCGGGCGCGTGGTCGTGCAGCAGGCCGGCGAGATTACATCCGTGCCGATTGCCGAAGTGGCCGACAAAGTGCGCACGATTCCCCGGGACTATCCGCTGATCTCCGCGGCACGGAAAACCGGAACCAGTTTTGGAGACTAAGACTGCTTCGCCGCAAGCACGGAGAGTTATTGCATGAGCAGCGACCTGGAAAACTTCCTGACGACCGTGGAACACCGCCGCCCGGATCGGATCCTTTATGAAGCCACCTTCACCCCCGACCTGCAACGGCGCGTGATCGAGCACATCGGCACCGACGACATATCGGGCCATTACGGCATGATGCAGAGAGTCTTCGTGGAATCAAAGCGGCCCGCAGATCAGGAGGCGCCCGATTACAACCGCTACTGGGGCGGCGAAGATCTGCCCGAAGGTACAACCATCACTGAAACCGGCGTAGCCAAGTTGCCCACGGGTTTTTACCACTTCTTCAAGATCCTCTCCCCCTTGCGCAATGCAGCCTCCCTACAAGAGATCGAGAACTATCCGCTGGACGATGCTGTCGGTTGGCAGACGACACA
>JASLZV010000125.1 GCA_030754715.1 Phycisphaerae bacterium | reverse complement strand
GGACCGGCCGGCCAACGGTCCGATCCTTTAGCAGCCCAGTTCTCTTTCCGTTTCCCCTATGGACTCATCGATGATGTCCAGGCCTTTCAGCAGCACCTGGTCTTCCATGACGATCGGCGGGCTCATGCGCAGGATGTGTCCGGCGGGGATCCAGGCGAGGCCCTTGGCAAAGGCCTTCTGATAAACCAGTTTGCCTGCTTCGTCGAACGGCTCTTTGGTGCCCTTGTCCTTAACCAGTTCGATGCCCATCAGGCAGCCCCTGGCCCGAACGTCGCCCACGATCGGATGGGCGGCCTTCATCTTCTCCATTTGCTTCATCGCCAACTCGCCCAGGTGCGTCGCGCGGGCCAGAAGGTTCTCTTGCTCGATCACCTCGGTGCTTGCCAGGGCCGCGGCGCAGGCCATCGGGTTTCCGCCGTAACTGCTTGAAGCGGAGATAGATTCAAACGATTCCTTGTAGGGCTCACGCACGGCTACGCAAGTGACCGGGAAGCCGTTGCCGAACCCCTTGCCTATCGACACGATGTCCGGCACGACGTTCCAGTGTTCCATGCACAGCCACTTGCCGGTGCGGCCCCAGCCGGTCAGGACCTCGTCGGCCATCAGGAGTATGCCCGTATCGTCACAGTACTTGCGAAGTTTCGGGAAGAAGTCCTCCGGCGGCATGACAGACCCGCCCCAGCCCTGGATCGGTTCCAGGACAAACCCGGCGACGTTGTGAACCGTTGCCTTGTCGATGTATTCATCAAAGAATTCGATGTACTTGTCGGTATCCACCGATCCGTCCCGGCGCGTGAACATCGGGTGATAAGTGTTCGGCCGCGGCAGCATGTGCATGCCGGGCGCGCGACACGGACCGTACACAAACGACCGAATGTGCCCCAGCGATACGGCGCCGTAAGTCTTGCCGTGGAAGTCGTGGAAGCAGGAAAGAAATTCATGCTTTCCGGTAGCCGCCCGAAGGACGCGCTGGCCGGCCTCCACCGCGGTGGTGCCGGAGTCGTAGAACTGAAATCCGGTGAGGTCGCCGGGGAGTATTTCGGCCAGTTTCTCCACGAGGCGAGTCTTGATCTCGCTGGTAAAGTCGTGACAGTTCATCATTATGCCGGCATATTTCCGAACCGCCTCGGTGACTTTGGGGTGGCAGTGCCCCAGCGTCGTGACGTAAATGCCGGAGGAAAAGTCGATGTACTTGTTTCCGTCGGCATCGGTCACCGTGCAGCCTTGGCCCGATTCCAAAACCACCGGGAATAACTTCACCTGAGTGCTGAGACCTTTGAAATACTTGGTGCAGCGCGCGTGGAGTTCCTGCGATCTGGGACCGGGAGGGGTTGTTTTGATGCACGGGACCTTGTCCAAATCCACATGGCCCCATTTGACTGTACTGTCTTGGGCCGTCTTTGTTGCCGCCTTCGCCGCCATGAGGCTTACTCCTTGGGAACGCGTAGCCGTTGATTGTTCCGAACAGTATACCGGTCGGAAGGAACCGCCACAATGTTGGCACCGAGTTCCTCCAGTCTACCCTTGTGCTCCGGATCAATGCCGTCGTCGGTTATGAGGCCATCGACCTGCTGCAAGAAGCCGTGGCGCGCCAGAGCGGTCCTGCCGATCTTGGAACTGTCGGCCAGGATATAGGTCCGCTCGGCGCGTTTGCGTATCTTCTGGTCCACCCGGGAAATCCTCATATCCGCCGTGTACAGCGCGCCGTCAAGTCCGATGCCGTCGGCGCCCTGAAAGGCGATGTCCACGGCAAACATATCAAGCACGTTCTCGGTTACCGTGCCGGAGAGGTTGGGGCTGCCGCGCCGAATGAGCCCGCCCAGGAGAACCGTCTGGATACCCTCGGAGAACTGCAATTCAGAGGCAACCGCCAGGCTGGGCGTGATGACGGTCAAGCCGCTGAAGCCTTTCAGACAATGGGCCAATTCCAGCGTGGTCGTACCGGTATCGAGGATAACTCTGTTGACCGACTCGATCAGTTTGAGCGCCTCTCGTGCAATTGCCTGCTTTGCGCGGCAGTTGGCCCGCCTGCGGGCGGCAAAGTCGAATTCGAAGACCATCCGGTCCGCAGGCATCGCCCCTCCGTGCGTCCGCCGCACCTGACCGGTCCGCTCGAGCCTGTTAAGGTCGCGCCGGATCGTCATCTCGCTGGCGCCGAACATGGTGGCCAGTTCCGCAATGGAGACCGTCTGTCGGCTGCGGAGCAATTCGCGGACCTTTGCCTGCCGCATGTCCGCCGATAGTCTTCTCTGTTTTGAAGGCGTAGCCCTGGCCATAAGCACCGCTATATATGTTAGAATCGCCGAATAGTAACAGATTCCGACACTCTGTCAAGAGGCATATGCAAAAAAGCCCCCTCCCCGAACGCCGACGGGGTAGCGACAAAGGATCGTCCACATGTAAGCATTTTTGTTCAAAGAAGTTACCCAAGACTTGGACCCTTTGGCAGACCTGGAGGATCCATCATGATAGTGCCCAATCTCCCTTTGCTTTCGGAGGGGAAACGCCCCAAAGCATCAACGAATTCGCCCCGCGCCTAGGCGGGAACCGGTCTCACCGCCTCGGCGGTGGCTGCAGGATAAGTTTTTTTAGATTATGCTTGACCATTACGGCAAGAATTAACACAATCTCACAGATTGGCTCGTCGGCAAGGCGATTATTGGCGCCCCGGGCCAAAAGAAATGCACGGTGAATTATCTTGCACTGGGAGAACAGCGATGATGGACGGACGTGAGATTCGTTTAAGACGATTGATGGGACAAGACCGAGCGGTGGTTATCGCATTTGATCACGGTTTGTTCGACGGGCCGATACCGGCCATGGAAAACCTGCCGGAAACGGCAAAGAAGATAAACCCGCAGGTGGATGGAGTTCTGTTGGCCCCGGGGATGGTGCGGCACTGTCACGTCGCATTTGCCGGCCGAGACAGGCCGGCCGCCGTGGTCAGACTGAACTGGAACAGCGTCTATTGCTTCGCCCTGAATTATCGCGATGCCAAAGGCGTGTATTCATATTCGCCCGAGGACGCCCTGCGCGAAGGCATGGACGTCGCATTGGTCTCGCTCACCCTGCAGACCGGCAGCGAAGGGCGCGATGCGGCCAATGTCGAACTGTTCGCGCGCCTGACGAATCAATGTCACCGCCTGGGCATACCGGTTATCGGAGAGTACTTTCCCATCGCCCACTTGGACATGTCGGCCGAGGAACTCCACGAGCACATTTACCGCGGCGCTCGTATAGTCTCGGAACTGGGAGCGGACTTGGTCAAGACGTTCAACACCTGCAATTTCCGCGCCGTCACCGACACCTGCCCCGTGCCGATTCTCGGCCTTGGGGCGGAGAAACTGCCCACGCAGCGTGCAGCCCTGGAACTGGCCGCGTCGGAAGTCGCCAACGGCGCCGGCGGTGTCGTGTTCGGCCGCAATGCCCTGCAGGTACCTGATCCCATCGCTTTTCAGGCCGCCTTGTGCGAAGTCGTGCGGGACGAAACGAAAGTTGACGACATGATCAGGAAGTACAAGATCGAAGACTAGGAGTTCCAAAGAACCACTCTAAAAGGGTCCGGCGCGGCCAGGCTTATGCCTTGCCGCGCCGCTTTTTTGGTAGATTCCAGCAAGAAGATGAGCAGGCCGGCATCCGGGTGAAACTTGACATTATCATGCTCGGGGAGTAACAAGTCCGTAAGCTGCCGGCTGGTCGAGGCAAACGAAAGGGAACCGCATGGCCGCCGCTATTCGTCCAAGAATAGGGCTACTGGCACTGACGCTGGAACTATACGAATCGCTGATGCCGGACTTACGGGTCCGGCGCGAACAATGGCTCCGGCGCGACGTCCTTCCGTCACTGGAGGCACTCGGGGAGATCGTTTTTCAGCGGGCGGTGTTCCGGCGGGCAGACATCGACGCGGCGGTAGCAGGCTTTGAAGCCACAGGCGCCGATGCGCTGCTGGTGGTGCTGCTGGCATACTCGCCCAGTCAGTTTGCACTGCCTGCGCTGCAGCGAACCCGGCTGCCGATTGCGATCTGGAACACACAGGAACTCTTTGGAATCGGCGACGACTTCGACACGGGCAACATGATCGATAATCACGGGGTCCACGGAACGCAGGATCTGGCCAACGTGCTGCTGCGAAGCGGGGTGAAGTTTCACTACATTACGTCACACCCGAGTGATGAATCGACGCAAACGCAATTGGGCAACTTCTTCGTCTCGGCGGCGGCTGCGGGAAGGCTTCGCAGGGCCATGATCGGGCGGTTGGGATATCCCTTCCCCGGCATGGGCGACTTCGCCGTCGACACCACGCACATGGCGGCGACCCTCGGCTGCAGGTGGGTCAATTTGCCTCTGGAGGAATACATAAAGTTGGCCGCCGGGGCCGACAAACAGGCCGTAACCGACCTGGCAGCTCAATATACCCGTCAGTACGACGTTGCCCCTGACTTAACGGATGAGGACTTGCGAGCAACCGCGGCGGTGGAGTTGGCCCTTCGCGAAATGGTGGCCAGGGATCGGCTGGATGCCCTGACGTACCAGTTCATGGCTTTTGGCCAGGATGAGCGAACACCAACAGTTCCGTTTGTCGCAACCAGCCGACTGATGGCCGAGGGGATCGGCTTCGCCGGAGAAGGAGATGTTGTGGGCGCCGCTGGGGCGGCGTTGCTGGGCTGGCTCAGCCCGCCGGCGAGTTTCACGGAGATTTTTACGATTGACTTCGAAGCAAACGGCCTGTTTCTCAGCCATATGGGAGAGGCCAACGTGGCGATGGCGCGGACCGACCGGAAAGTGCCCCTGGTGGCGCGCCCGGAACCGATCACCCCCACGCGCAACCGGCAGTTGTCACTGATAACCAGTTTCCGGCCGGATCCGGCTACCCTGTTTGCTCTGACACAGGGCCCCGGCGGCCGGTGGCGTTTCGTCGCCGCAGCGGTGGAGATTGCGGACTTCGGCCCACTGCCTTCTTTGTGTGTGCCCCACTCCAAACTGGACGTCAAGGGCGACGTGCGCGATTTCCTCACCGCCTACGCCAATGCCGGAGGGCCGCATCACTCCGCGATTTGTTTCGGCGACGCCACAGAGCGGCTGGAGATAACAGCCGGCCTTGTCGGCGCTGATTACCGCGAGATCTGACCGGTGGAAAAATGCTGCTCGGCCTAGACCTGGGGACAACAAATATCAAGGCGATACTGGCGCAGCGAGACGGGCGCATTGTCGCTCGCGGCTCGGCGGCGGTTAATGTCTCCTATCCAGACAACCTGACCGTTGAGCAGGATATTGAAGACCTCTGGCAGGCCACGCTGTCGGCCATAGGTCAACTCACTCAGAAGGGTGATTTGTCTTCCGTCGAGGCGATCGGCGTATCCAGTCAGGGTGGGGCTTTACAGATTCTCGACGAAAGTAGGCAACCGGTCGGTCCGGTCATCGGTTGGCTCGACGGCCGGGGCAAACCCTACGATCTGGCGATCACAGAAGAACTCGGCCGCGATTGGTTTGCCAGGCATACCGGTCACGGAACAAGCGGTCTGGCCGTCGGGCAACTGCTGCGGCTGCGCCACGAGCAGCCACAACTGTTGGCCCAAGACCATCGCGTTGGTTTCGTGGGTGATGTAATCGTCTCCCGCCTCTGCGGAACGGGCGCAACCGACGCAACCTCGCTTTCTATAGCGGTGCTCTTTAACCCATACCTAAAGGCGGTGGACGCTGATCTGCTGGCGAGGCTGGGCCTAAGGCGGGATCTTTTGCCCAGACTTCTAGAGCCCAAAGATGCAGCCGGCGGGCTGTCGGAACAGGCGGCCGCCGAGACGTTGTTGCCGGCCGGCGTGCCGGTTTCGCCAGCGGTGCACGATCAGTATGCCGCCTCGCTCGGCGCCGGCGCAGTTCGCACCGGAGACGTAATGTTCAGTGCGGGCACCGCATGGGTCCTGCTGACTGCTGCCGACAAACTTGTCGATCTGGTCATTGACGACGCCTTTGTTTGTACTCACGTGGTGGACGGCTTGTACGGGCAGATGCTGCCGCTGGTCAACGGTGGTTCGTGCTTCAGTT
>JASLZV010000124.1:3382-6088 GCA_030754715.1 Phycisphaerae bacterium | reverse complement strand
GTGGGACTAACGCATTTCAAGCGGATGCTGTTCGAGAGCGACGGGTTCTGGGTGGCACTGAAGAACAACCTGTTCATCATGTTCGTTATTCCCTTGTTCGTGCTGCCGCTGTCGCTGTTTTTCGCCGCGTGCATCAGCCGCGGGGTTAGGGGCGCGAGCCTCTTTCGCACCGTGTTCTTCTTCCCCAACATTCTCGGAGGCGTGGCCGCAACCCTGCTGTGGATGCACATGTACAACCCCCAGGGGGGACCGATCAACAAGGCCCTGGTGGCGCTGGGGTTCGAAGGGTTTGACGGCTTCGCCTGGCTTTCGCAGGATCACCTTTACTGGGCCCTGATTCCAATGGCCATTTGGGGGGCCTGCGGATTTAACATGCTGCTGTTCCTTGCAGCCATGGAAAGTATACCCGAAAGTCTCTACGAGGCCGCCAAGATCGACGGTGCTTCGCCCTGGCAGCAGTTTCGCAGGATTACCCTCCCGCTGATTCACGAGGTGCTGATTATCGCGATCGTGTTTATGGTGATCGGAGGCATGAAGGCCTTCGAGGTGATTTGGCTGCTGACGAACCAGCGGCCTACCAGTGAGACCCACGTGATCGGGACGCTGATAGTCGATTCGATGTTCACCGAGTTCAAGGTGGGGCAGGCAGCCGCGATCGCGGTACTGTTATTCATGCTGGTTTTCTTCGGAACGGCCTCGACGCTGCGTCTGCTAAGACGCGAAAGGGTGGAATTCTAAACAGTCATGAGAGGCGCACGAAAACAGTTTACCCTGACCAGGCCGCTCACGTACGTGGTTCTACTGTCTTACCTGGTTATCGTGGTCTATCCGATGTTCTGGCTGCTGTATACCTCGGTCAAGTCGGACCGGGCGATCTTCCTCGAGCCTTTCGCGCTGCCTCGATTGGACGATTTACACTGGGAGAACTTCATCGGCGCCTGGACAAGGGCACACTTTGACCTGCACTTCTTCAACAGCGTGGTGATAACCGTCGCGACGGTTGCCCTGACGCTTTTGCTGGCGTCGATGGCGGCCTACGCCCTTGCACGCTTTGTGTTCAAAGGCGCCAAGCCGCTGCTGTTTTACTTTCTTGCCGGGCTCATGATCCCCGGCCAACTGGCGATTGTTCCGTTGTTCTTCCAGATGAAGGCGTTCGGTCTGCTCGACAGCCGTTTCGGACTGCTCGTGGTGTACGTAGCCGGAAATATGCCGTTTTCCATCTTCGTACTGGCGGGGTTCTTCAAATCGCTGCCTTCGAGCCTGCACGAAGCAGCCCTGATCGCGGGCGCGGGTGAGTTTCGGGCCTTTTGGTCCATCATGCTGCCGCTGGCTCGCCCGGCGATGATTACTGTGGGCATTTTCACCTTCCTCGGCACGTGGAGCGAGTTTTTCACGGCATTTATCCTGCTGTCGGGCAAAGGCTCCGCACGGGTGGGAACGCTGCCGCTGGCGCTGGCCAACCTGACCATCGCCAGCCAGTACCGCGTCAGTTGGGGGATGGCCTTCGCAGGACTGGTACTGCTTATGGTGCCTGTGCTGCTGGTGTACGTCCTCCTGCAACGGCGCATCACCAAGGGCATCACCATCGGGGCGATAAAGGGATGAGACGTTGAAGGACCAGAATGACTGCCCGCGGGGGCGCACCAGTGCGCACAGGACACGCACGCGCGGGCCCGCAGACAGCAGGCGTCTGTGAGGAGTTGGATTTGCCTCGCCCAACGGGGTGGATGCACTTGTGAAGTGCATGGGTGTCCCGGGATTGGATGGGCGGGCATTGGCGGGTGCGAAGATCGCCATGATCGGACCGGCCAACCCGGGCCGCCGACCACACGCATCGCCAAGCCAAACTGTTGCTTCGCTCATCACAAATCCGTAGGATTGCACACCACAGTTGGAATCAACCATGGGCATGACGATTACGGAAAAGATCCTGGCCCGCCACGCCGGTCGCGACTCGGTCGCCCCGGGCGAGAACATCTGGTGCGACGTGGACGTTTTGATGTCGAACGACATCATCGCGCCACAGATGATCGGCGTGTTCGAAGAGCAGTTCGGCCGCCACGCCAAAGTGTGGGACGCGGACAAGATCGTGCTGATTCCCGACCATTACGTCTTCACCGCCGATCCAAAGGCCCACCGCAACATCGACATCATGCGCGACTTCGTCCGGCGCAAGGGAATCAAGCACTATTACGACACAGACTTCATGCCGCCGGGTTTTGCGGGCATGCCAACACCCTACGACCCGGCCGAAACCACCTACGCGGGCGTCTGCCACGTGACGCTTCCGCAGAAGGCCCACACACGCCCGGGCGAACTGCTGCTCGGCACCGACAGCCACACCTGCACGCACGGCGCGTTCGGCGAATTCGCCACCGGTATCGGAAGCACGGACGGGGCGTTCGTGCTGGGCACGGGCAAACTCTGGCTGAAGGTGCCCCAATCCGTGAAGTTCATCCTCAACGGGCCGATGCCTCCCTACCTGATGGCCAAGGACCTGATCCTGCACATCATCGGCGAAATCGGTCACGCCGGCGCGACGTACCAGGCGATGGAGTTTGCCGGCGAGACGATTGGTGGCCTCAACGTCGATGAGCGATGCACGATCTGCAACATGGCCGTCGAGGCCGGCGCCAAGAGCGGTATCATCGTGCCCGACGAGGTCACGCTGGACTACGTCCGCGCCCGTGCCGGCGCCGGCGCACC
>JASLZV010000124.1:0-3372 GCA_030754715.1 Phycisphaerae bacterium | reverse complement strand
GGATTCGAAGCACATCAGAGCGACGGGAACGCGGTGTATTTGTCGATGATGGAGTTTGATACCGCCAAAATTGAGCCCACCGTGGCCCGCCCGCACTCGCCGAGCAACCGCGCAGCCGCACGGGAACTGGGCGAGGTGAAACTGGACCGGGCGTACATCGGATCATGTACGGGCGGCAAGACGACGGACTTCATCGCAGCGGCCACGGTGTTGGCCGGCAGGAAAGTTGCCATCGACACGTACATCGTGCCGGCCACCGTGGAGGTGGACCGCGACCTCGACCGCCACAAGATAGGCCGCAAGAGCCTGCGAAGAATCTTCGCCGAGGCCGGCTGCCTTGTGGGACCGGCCAGTTGCGCCGCGTGCCTTGGCGGCCCAACCGACACCATTGGGCGTGTCAACGAGCCGATGAACGTAATCTCCACCACCAACCGCAACTTCCCCGGACGCATGGGCCACAAGGCGGCCGGCATATATCTGGCCAGCCCGATGACGGCGGCGGCCGGCGCGGTAGCCGGAAAAATCACCGACCCGCGCGACTACATGTAAAGCAATAAGTCTGCTGCACAGGTGGAACATAACCCCCAACAACCCGCCAACGCGCAAGACGCCAAACCCCTCTAATCAGCGGCCTTGGCCTCTTCGATAAGAGCAACCATGTTCTCCAGCGGCACGTCGGCCTGAATGGTGATGCCGGTCTCCAGGATGTAACCGCCGCCTCTGCCCATTTCTCGCTTCAGCATCCGCACCTCATCGCGGATGTCCCCGGGGCGACCCCTGGGCAGAAGATCCTGCGTGCGCACGCCGCCGCAAAAGGTCAGACTGCTTCCGAATTCACGCTTGAGTTGCAGAATATCCATGGCCTCGGGCTGAATGGGGTGCAGAATGTCCAGGCCGATATCAATCAGGTCTCCGATGACAGGATAGATATTGCCGCAACTGTGAAGAAACGTGGCGCGGCAGTGGGCCTTTGCGTGCGAGTATATCTCAGCCAGAAAGGGCTTAATAAGCCTCCGCCAATCGGTCGGCGACATGAGCATCCCCTTTTGGCTGCCGTAGTCATCGCTTATCGCGATTGCGTCAAACTCGCATGTCTCAAAGAGTATCTCCTGCGTCGCAAGGATGTAGCCGGTAATCTCCCTCAGCAGGTCCCGGACAAACGCCGGGGCCAAGGCCACATCCGTCAGGAGGTGTTCCATTCCGCGCATGAACGTCGCTCGCTCCCAGAGATCCCCGGTCCAGATAACGGTGTAGTGGGGTTTGTTGGCCTGGCACCATTCTTCGAGCCCTTCAAAACGGTACCCGGCTGCGGGGTCCGGAAACTTGTAGCCTTTAAGGTTCCCTTCGGCCAGGCATGAGCCTACAGGAGAGCCCCGGTCGATTTCATTGGTTGACCAGGTAACGCCGAATTCATCCGTTACCGTATCGCCGAACTCGGCGGGGGAGGCATACAGCGGTTTGATGGACACCGGGGCGTTCATTCGCATCGGAAGGTCTATCGCCCCGACGATATCATCGGTTTGGTAATGCTGCTCCAGGAGCCTTTGCGCCGGGGGGCTAAACATGAAATCATACGGCACGGCCGGCGTTTGCTGGTGCGCCATGGTTGCCTGTATCCACTGTTTGTTCGTGTCCATGACGCTTCCTTGAAACAGGCCTCTGTGACCCCCGTCGGCAGCCAAGATACCCGAATCGTCCGGCACTGCCAAGGCGGTTGCAAAGTCCCCATCGCCCCGGTAGACTATCAAGGCCCGGCCGCAGAAGCGCCGCAAACCCAACGCCCGCGGTGGCAACGGTATGCTTTAGGGCCCGATACCAGAAACGGAGATGCCAGCGATGGACGCCAAGGTCAGGATCACCGTGTTAAGACGGACGCTGAACGAGGATTTCCTGAAAGAATACGCAGATGAGATGTGGAAACCGTGCAGCGTGTTTCGCGACGGGCAGGAGTTTGTCGCAACGCCGGCCGTCATGCCGGAGGGTTTCTGCGGATGGGCCTGGACCGACATCCAGGGAATTGTCATGACACTCGCCAGAGGCGGGAATTTCATCGGCATCAGCCCGGGAATATTTATCACCTGCTGCACGGACGGCTTTAGACCGGTGGCGTTTAAACTGGAGCGAATAGAACCCTCACAGGTTTGATCCACCGCCGACCGGGATCCCCGCCGGCCTCCGCGCACAAACCGAAATTGGCCTCAAATGATGATTCGCATCACGCGCGACATTTCGATCGACGAAAACAACGTCCGGGAGGAGTTCACCCGCGATTCGGGACCGGGGGGGCAAAACGTAAACAAGGTAGCCACGGCCGTGCAACTCCGATTCGACGTAAACGCTTCCCATCTGCCCCACGACGTCCGCGGGCGCCTGGCCCGCCTGGCCGGCCGGCGGATGACCGAAGATGGCGTGCTGATTATCGACGCCCGGAGATACCGCAGGCAGAACCGAAACCGCCAGGACGCCATGGCCCGGCTGGTAGAGTTAATTCGCAAGGCGGCCAAGAAGCCCAAACGCCGCCGCAAGACAACACCCACGCTCGCATCAAAGGAGCGCCGGTTGGACACCAAGCATCACCGAGGCCGGACCAAGAGTTTGCGACGGTCCGTTACGCCTTCCGAACAGTAGAACATGCGTTCGGAGTCTTATGAAAAATGAAAGGTACAGACATGAGCACGAAAAAACTATGCCGCTACAAGTTCCTCGTCATCGATGACGCCGATTTGCTTGAAAACCAGGGCCTGAATCGCGCGGTCAACCCGGCCGTCAAGCACCCCGAGCCGGTCATCAAACTCGACGCCCCATGGGACACCGATGACGACGTGTTCGACTTTGCCAGTGTCGTCTATGACGAGCAGGATGACCTATTCAAAATGTGGTATACCGTTTACACCGTGCCTGACAGGGACGCCTACCGCTTTTACTGCCCATGCAAAATGGCCTACGCCTTCAGCGAAGACGGAATTAACTGGCAGCGGCCCGTGCTCAATCTGATTGAGGTCAACGGGTCCACGAAAAACAACTTCGTCACTCCGGAAATGGGCAATTTCTGCCACTCGGTCATTCTCGACCCCAGCGACGCGCCCCACCGACGTTTCAAGATGCTGTTCATGGCCGAGTCGGGTTACGGAAGCGGCGGGGAAACCCACTGGGCCGGGTTTCACGTGCCCATTTGCCTAGCCTACTCGGCCGACGGAATCCACTGGGACCGGCCCAAGCACGTCAATCCCGTTCTTCGGGGGATCAGCGACGGCCCGTTCACCTTCTTCTACGACGTCGAGCGGCGCAAATACATTCTCATGTCGCGGCGAGTGCCGAACCTGCCGCGTGACATCTCGCTCTATGAGAGTTACGACCTGGTCAACTGGGAAG
>JASLZV010000123.1 GCA_030754715.1 Phycisphaerae bacterium | reverse complement strand
CCGGGCCCTGTCCGCCCGCTGCGGCTTGTTGAGGTTACCACAGGTTCCCGAGTATCCGGGCGATATCCTGCCACGTGACAGCCACGAACACGAACAGCAGCAGCGCCAACCCCGCCAATTGGACGACGTTCATTACGCGGACCGACAGCGGCTTGCCGCGAATCTTCTCTATAATCAGGAATGCGGCGTGCCCGCCGTCCACCACCGGAAATGGGAGGAAATTCACCACAGCCACAATCGTTGAGATCATCGCCATGAGATATACGAAATCCACGAGACTCCTTCGAGCGGTCTTGATGGCCATGTGCCCGATTCCGACGGGCCCGACGAGTTCCTTTGTCGAGACGCTGCCGCGGATCAGGCTGCGAACCGAGGCGTATGTGGTGGCGAGGAACGAAGCCGTCTCGCGCACACCCCACTGCAGGGCGGCTAGCGGGTTTCTCCGGACCTTCTTGTCCCGCAGTTCCACAAAGGTTCGCGGGGGGGGTATCAGCAGGCTGACGTAATCGTCCAGGTTGAAGACGGAGTTCTTGAGTTTGCCCAGAGGCATGGTCAGCGTTTGTGTGCCGCGCTTGACGGTGAGCGTGATCTTTCGGCCGATGCAGTCGCGCAACGCCGGCAGTAAGTCGGACCATGTCTTGACCCGCGTGTTGTTGACTTTTTCGACTACATCGCCGGGGATGACGCCGGCCTTGGCGGCTGGAGAGTTGGCTCGCACCCCCGCGACGACCAGATGAGCCAGGTCCACGTTGGAGAAAATGCCGATCTGAAAACCGTCCTTGCGCTGTTTGGGCTGGATTCGGCGCGGCTTGAGTGTTTGACCGTCCCGCAACAACACAATATTCGTGCCGGTCCCGGCAAACTTCTTGTTGAGTTCCAACAGTCGCATCCGCGTGGGGGCGTTGTGATCGCCGTAGGTGACGATCACGTCCCCGGGACGGAGGTCGGCCTTTGCTGCCGGCGAACCGTCGCTCACCCCGGCCACGCGCACGCGCGGGATCAGACCCAGTACGTCCAGCAGTTCAGGATCGGCCAGATCCTTAATGCGCAGTAACCGCTCGGTCCCGTCCGCCAGCCGAACCATGAAGGTCTTGTCTTTCGCGCTGCCGGCTGCGTATTGCCCACGGACGATCGACCCGTCCTTCAGGAAAAAGACGCGGCTGGAATTACGGATGATTGGGGCGATGGTTAGATTCACTTGGTTACCGTCCCTCATGACGGTTATGGTGGTGGGGCGTCCGAGGAGTGTCTTTTCGATGGGGGCGATTTCCCAGTGGTGGTGGATTTGCCGCCCGTTGATGGCAATCACGCGATCCCCGGCCTTTAATTCGTCTTCGGTGGTGTACTTGTCAAGACGATCCAATGTGAGAGAGGCAGCGGGCGTGATGCCGAAGACCCGGACCTCGCTGCCCGATGAGATTTGCATGGACTTGACGCCCAGGGTAGTCTTGCCGATGTGCTTTTGCTCATTGACCATGCGCTCAATGGTCAGCGTGTACTTGTCATCCTCGTCGGACAGGATAGTCAGGCTTCTGATGTGAGGGAATTTGGTGACTGTCCTGCCCAGAATTTTCAACAGCAGACCTTCGCCGTCGATGGCCACAATCCTGTCGCCCGGCTTGAGTCCCGTGGAACTGGGTGATTCAGTTTCGATCACCCCTGTTGCGGGCTCTGTGTGGTGCTGCCAGATAATCTCGGCCTGATCCGCCGGGTAATCCGGCTGGGTGGCGCCCACCACCGGTGCGGTGAACCGTATGCCGACCAGACCGATCAGCACGAATATCAGGGATGCGAAGAGGACGTTCATGATCACCCCGGAGGAGATCACGGCAAAGCGAGCACCGACCGACTTGTTATTGAACGCACGGGGATCGGACTGGCCGTCTTGCAGCGGGGCGAAGTCCTCCTGCCCGAGCATTTTCAAGTAGCCGCCCAGAGGCAGGAGCATTATCGAGTAGTCGGTTTCCTTGCCGCGGTAGCCGAACAGGCGCGGACCAAACCCCAGTGCAAAGCGCTCGACCTTGATGCCGACGACCTTGGCGACCAGGAAGTGCCCCAACTCGTGCACGAAAATGACCATCCCCAGTCCGAAGACCAGCAGTAAGACCGGCCAAAGCCAATGTCCCCAAAACCATGCAACGTTGAAGGCGAGTATGTCCATTTAGTCGTTTAAGTCCTTTCTTTGACTTGTCTTACGCGACTGCGGCGGTGACCTGTTGTTGGGCCCAGGCGTCGGCCTCGATCAGAGCGTCCAGCGTTACTTCGTCAACCGCGGGGGTGCGGTCCAGTGCGTCTTCCACTAGTTCGACGATCCGCCCGAGGCGAATTCGTCCGTCCAGAAAGGCTCCGACAGCAGCCTCGTTGGCCCCGTTAACGACCGCGCCGGCCACCCCGCCCCGACGAATCGCCTCAAAGCCGAGTTTCACCGCCCGGCGGCATCGCGGCGGCAGGGGGCGAAACGTCAGTGACCCCAGCGAGGGCAAATCAAGCGGCGTGTCCCGGCGGTCTGCTCGGTCGGGATAATGCAGCGCGTAAGCAATCGGCATCGCCATGTTGGGCGGTCCCATCTGGGCAATCACCGAACCGTCGCAGAACTCCACGCAGGAATGCACGATTGATTCGGGATGCAGGATGACCTCGATCTCGTCGGGCGACAGGTCAAACAGCCAGTGCGCCTCGACCACCTCCATGGCCTTGTTTATCAGTGTAGCCGAATCGATGGTGATTTTTCGCCCCATCTGCCAGGTGGGGTGGTTGAGGGCGTCTTCGACGCCGGCCTGGGCGGCGGCCTGGTCGTCCCAGTCGCGAAGTGCCCCGCCCGAGGCGGTGATCACGACCTTGCGCACCTCGGATCGCTTGCCCGACGCCAGGCACTGGAAGATTGCGGAGTGCTCGCTGTCCACCGGTAACACGTCCACGCCGGCCTTTTTCGCCGCCGGCATGACGATTGCACCTGCGATTACCAATGCCTCCTTGTTGGCGAGGGCCAGTGCGGCGCCGCACTCAATGCCGGCCAGTGCGGGCGTGAGGCCTGCCGCTCCGACGACGCCCGAGAGCAGCACGTCCGGCTGGGTGGCACGGACCAGTTGGTCCAGGGCGCCGCCGCCGGCAAAGACCCGGATGTCAGGGGGCAGGAGAGGCGCCAGTTTCGTCACGCCGGCCGCCTCGGCCAGGGCCAGAGCCTGGGGGCTGAATTGCTTGGCTTGCTCGGCCAGCAGTTGCCAGTTGTTCCGGGCCGTCAGCGCGCAGACCTCCAGATTGTCGGAGGCCTGGATCACCTCCAGCGTCTGTCGACCGATGCTTCCGGTGGAGCCCAGAATGGCCACGCGCCTGGGTTTTGCTGCCGCTTGTTTCATGGTTGACAAGATTGCCCATCTTAGCCGCCCCGCCGCCATCGGCAAGTACAAACCTTGCCGGGCGTTGTGTTGCCGGGCGCGGGTTTCTATAATTCAGTGCATGAACGACGCGAACGACAGGTTCGAGTACCGCAAGTTGGTTTTTAGCGGCAGGGTAGCCAAGGCGTATGAGGTCGGCCTGCGGATGCCGGACGGCAAGGTCGTAGGGCGGGACCTTTTCGAGTACTCCGGTGCGGCCGTGGTCCTGCCGGTGCTTGATGACGGCTTGATGGTGCTGATACGCAACTACCGCTTCGCCGTTGACGAGCATCTGTACGAACTGCCCGCGGGTATATTGGAGGCCGGCGAAGCCCCCGAGGTGTGCGCCCGGCGGGAACTGGCCGAGGAGACGGGGTACCGGGCCGAGAAAATTGAGAAACTGGGCGAGTTTTACACCGGGCCCGGAACGACCGATGAGAGGATGCATGCATACCTGGCTACCGGCCTGAGAGACGGGCGGCAGGACCTGGAAGCCTACGAACAGATTGCTCTGGAAGTCCTGGCCGAGGATGATGTTCGCCGCATGGTGGCCGACGGGACAATCCACGACGCCAAGACGATTGCGACTCTTGGCCTGTACTGGCTGGGTAAGGGGACGTGATGGGTCTGCACGATCGGCCATATTGGAGAGACGGCGGCGGGGGATTGGGCGGTGGAGGCGGATCCCGCGGCGGTGGGCTGATGATCGGCATGCCCAAGCCCGGCCGGGCCGTCAAGACGCTGTTGATTATCAACATCGCCGTATTTGTTCTGCAGAATGTGATACCGGACGACATAGAGGTCCTCTTTGCGGTTTTTCCACCACTCTGGTGGCAGGTGTGGAGGTATGTCACGTTCCAGTTTCTGCATGCTGGCGGTTGGCATTTGGCTTTCAATATGCTTGGTCTTTACTTCCTGGGAATATATCTCGAATCCAGCTGGGGCAGCAAGCGGTTTATGGTGTTCTACCTGGTTTGCGGCGCATTTGCGGGGCTTACGCATGTTGTGATGATGGGTATTCTGAGCCCGACGCTTTGGAACATACCTCTGCTTGGTGCTTCCGGTGGGGTGTTCGCGATTATATTGGCCTGCGCGGTGCTGTTTCCGCACATACGTCTTATCTTGCTTCTTTTTCCTGTTCCCATACGTTTCGCGGCGGCCCTGATTTTCGCCATCTCCGTATTTTATATCCTTATCGACATTCGTAATGCCATAATCGGTGGAACTGTTGGCCGTGCGATTTCAGACGCTGCGCACTTCGGGGGAATGGTTGCTGCCGGGCTGTGGATATGGGGGCTGCCGAAACTCAGAGGAGCCGCCGGCGATGCGCGGGCCAGACGCAATCGCGGCGCCTGGGAGCAGAAACTGAAAAAGCGAACCCAACAGCGGGTCGAGATCGACCGCATCCTCGAGAAAATTCACGATAGCGGCATCAACAGCCTCACCGGCCGCGAAAAAAAGATTCTCCGCCAGGCTACCAGCAAGCAGCAGGAAGAGGAGCGGGAACTCTACAGACTGTGAGAGGACGGCCATGAAGTACGTCTCCACGCGCGGAGGGGTTGAGCCCATCGGCTTCCAGGACGCCGTCATGATGGGGCTGGCCGACGACGGCGGGCTGCTGGTGCCCGAGTCGATTCCTGACGTGCGCAGCCGACTGGACGCGTGGCGGAATTTATCCTACGGCGAACTGGCGTTTGAGGTGCTGCGGCTTTATACCACCGATGTTCCCGCCGCGGACCTCAAGGCCCTGGTCAAGCGGACGTATGCCCGGGCGTTCGGGTCGGAGGACCAAGTGGCGCCTACCGTTGCGGTGGGCAACCTGTACGTGGTGGAACTGTGGCACGGCCCGACGATGTCGTTCAAGGACGTGGCGCTGCAGTTTCTGGGGAACCTGTTCGAGCACATACTGGGGCGACGGGGCGGAGCGCTCAACATTCTTGGCGCCACCAGCGGCGACACGGGCAGCGCGGCTATCTGCGGCGTGCGCGGGCGGCGGGGCATCCACATTTTCGTGATGCATCCGCACAAGCGCATCTCGCCGATTCAGGAGCGCCAGATGACAACCGTCCTGGACGACAACGTCCACAACATTGCGGTGAAGGGGAACTTCGACCAGTGCCAGGAGATCATGAAGACGCTGGCCGGCGACCTGGACTTCAAGCGGACCTATTCGCTGGGGGCGGTCAATTCCATCAACTGGGCCCGTGTGGTGGCACAGATGGTGTACTTTTTCTACAGTACGTTTTGCGTGCAGCGTTCCACCGGGGCCGAGCGCGTCCGCTTCTGCGTGCCCACCGGCAACTTCGGTGACGTGCTGGCCGGCTGGTACGCCATACAGATGGGGCTGCCGATCTGTCGCCTTATCCTGGCCACCAACGAAAACGACATCCTCTCGCGATTCTTCAACTCGGGTGAATATTCGGTGGGGCGATTGGCCCATACCATCAGTCCGGCAATGGATATTCAGGTGGCCAGCAACTTCGAGCGATACCTCTACTACAAGGTCGGCTGCGACTCGGTGCGTCTGCGGGGGTTGATGGACGGGTTTGCTGCCACCGGCTCGCTGCGGATCGACGCCGGGCCGGACGGCGTGGTGGATGGCGACTTTGAGGCCGGGTCCGGCAACAGGGAACAATGCCTGGCGGCCATTCGAAAGTATCACAAGGAGTTTGACTGCCTTCTGGACCCGCACACAGCCGTCGGCGTGGCCGTTGCCGAAGCGA
>JASLZV010000122.1:3392-6128 GCA_030754715.1 Phycisphaerae bacterium | reverse complement strand
CGCATGAGGATCAGGTCGGTGTTGCAGTTGACGAACTGGCTGGTCGCGCCCAGGTGAATGATGCCCCTGGCCGACGGGGCCGCATCGCCGAAGGCGCGGATGTGGGCCATCACGTCATGCCGAGATTCCCGCTCGTACTCAGTCGCTTTGTCAAAGTCAACGTCCTGGACGTGCTCGGACATCTCCTTGATCTGATCGTCGGTGATGTCGAGCCCCAGTTCCTTCTGGCACCGGGCCAGAGTCAGCCACAACCTTCGCCACGTGGTGAACCTTCGTTTGGCGCTGAACAACTCGCGCATCTCGGCCCCGGCGTACCGCGATTCCAGCGGACTGACGTAAGTCTCGTTGCGATCGCTCATAGTGCCCTCAATGTAGCACGAATCACCGCGAAAGTCACGGCGGGATCGCCCCAAACGCCGCCGGTCGCCAAAGAGCACGCTCGAAGGGTGAATTGGGTTGGTCAGACAGAGCCTAATCGCGCACGGGCCCGACCGGCTGGATCTTCAGGGCCAAACGCCCCTGTGCAATGGCCAGTTCCTCGATGCGGATTCCGATGCCCTTGATGCGCCAAATCTCTTCCGGGTTAATGGGCTCACCATCGATGGCGCCGATGAGTGCGGCAAGCACATCGCAGACGTCCTTCGGCCGATCCCCGTTCGACTCGCCGCTGGCCCAGCGGTACACCCAGAGTTCTTGGCAGAGCCTGCCCAGCGGCTTCAGCACCAGCCCCTTGGGCACGGGAAGTTTCCCCACCCGCGCCCCGACCAGGCGAATCCGCAGCCGCTTGCTGTCGGTCAGGTCCGCCGCCAACTTCGCCGACAGAACGTTACCGAACCGTCTGGAGCGAATCATCAACGTAATGGTGCCCTCCTCCAGCACAGCCGCCGGATCGGCCAAGCCCATCTGCTTCATCGCCGCGTCCACCCGGCCTCTTTCCCAGGCGGCCAGCACTGAAACAATCTCGTCAATCGACGCCAGATAGCGATTAATGTCCCTCTGGCTGATCGACCAAGCAAACGGAGCAATCTGTTGCGTCTTGTTGCGAAAGTCCACAACCACCTCTTGGACAAATGTCTTGGAGGCCTGCTCCTTTTCACCCGCCGTCAGCGTCAGGGGGCGGTAGTTGTTCGGCATGCGGTTGGCCCGGTAATACAAGACCCCCAGGACCGCGACCACCAGGGCGACAATCACAAGCAGCGTACGAATGAGAGTCTTCCGCCTGGGCATACCAAACTCCAAAAAAACGCCCGGGGGATTGTAGTCCCCGGGCTTGAGTGTTTCCATCGCTCCGGGTGGTCGGATATCCGCTCTAATCGCGCAACTCAACGTTCCAGTACGCCTCATTGAGGAACTGTTTCCAGGAGGCGTACTTGGCGCTGGTCAGGTGCAGCGTGATCGCCGGCGCACGGTTTGGCTGCACCGGTTTGGTAATCAGCCTCACGTGGGCCTCTTTGGGAATTCGCCCGCCCTTTCGCACGTTGCACTTGACGCAGCAGCAAACCACGTTGGTCCAGACCGTTTGTCCGCCGCGACTGCGAGGGAGCACGTGATCCAGGCTCAATTCGCTGGTGGGGAACCGCTCACCGCAATACTGGCAGCAATTGCAATCGCGGGCAAAGATGTTTCGCCGCGTGAGCTTCACCGCACGGCGCGGCAGACGATCGTAAAACAGCAGTCGAATGATCCGCGGTACGGCCAGGTCGAATCGGACGCAGCGGATCCACTCGTAATGTTCACGCTCGTACTTTCCGCGGAACTCGCTCACCTCGCGCCACGACTCGAAGTCGTAGGAAAGGTACTGGCTGTCCTGGACGGAAACGATCTCGGCGATCTGTTTGAACAACAGACAAAACGCCCGGCGCGCAGGCATCACGCGCACGGCCGCATAGTGCTTGTTCAGCACAAGCACGCCGCTGGCCAGCGAGTTGGATGTACCTCCGAACACCGCTCCCAGTGTACCCATGCAGGGGCGCCTTGCAAGAACCTCTTCCGGTAAACCGTTCCGGAAGCCGGTAATCAGCAAACCGTGAAAGTTTCGCTCACCACGGCCCCGGCGCCGCGTCCGACGCCCTGGCCGCCGCCCACGGAGACGACGAACCGGCCCGGTTCGACAAAAGGTCTGCCCTCATCGTCATAGGCCGCCAACTGCTTCGCCTTGAGCGTGAAAGTGACGGTCTTCTTCCGGCCCGGCTGCAGGTGAACACGGTTGAATCCTTCAAGGTGGCGGATCGGCACAGGGACGGTGGCCTCAACGTCACTCACGTAAAGTTGCACCACCTCGTCCCCGGCCCGCCGGCCCGTGTTTTCCACGTCCACCTTCACGCGTATCGATTCGCCCGGGCCAATCCGGTCCTTACTGAGTCGCAGGTTCGAGTATCCAAACGACGTGTAACTCAGTCCGTAGCCGAAGGGATAGAGCGGCTCGTCCTCCATGAACCGGTAGGTGCGCCCCTTCATCGAATAGTTCTCGAACGGCGGAACCTGATCGAGCGACTTGACAAACGTAACCGGCAGCCGACCGGCCGGATTATAGTCACCGAACAGCACGTCCGCCAAAGCGATGCCGGCGGCCTGGCCCGGATACCAGGCCATAAGGATGGCCGGGGTGTTCCGGTCGGCCCAGTTGATTGCAATGGCACTGCCGCCGGTTAGCACAAGCACGATCGACTTGCCGCTGGCGTGCAGCCTCTTAAGGAGTTCCTCTTGGCGGCCGGGCAGGTTGATATCCAGCCGGTC
>JASLZV010000122.1:0-3382 GCA_030754715.1 Phycisphaerae bacterium | reverse complement strand
CGGTCGCCGATGCTCTGGGGATCCATCGTGGCGTTCTGTTCGCCTTCCAGTTCCGGCGAAAACCCCATGACGGCGATGATGACCTCCGCCCCGGTCAATGCCCACTCGATGCGCTTGGTGTCGAGCGGACTGTCGCCCGCCAGGTCGCAGCCTTTGGCATAGGTCACCTGCGTACCGGACGACACCGCCCCAACAATGCCCTCCAGCGGCGTCACCATGCGCGGTGAAAAGCCGAAATAGTTTCCATGCAGGAGGGTGGGCTCGTATGCCGCCGGGCCGATCACGGCGACGGACTTGATCTCCTTGTTCAACGGCAGCAGGTCGCCGGCGTTCTTGAGCAGCACGATGGACTGGCGCGCCATCTGCAGCGCCAGTCTCCGGTGCGCAGCGCAAAGCACCATGTGCGGCGGAAACTGGGCATATCGCACCTGTTGAGGAGAATCGAACATCCCCAGGCGCATCCGGGCCACCATCAGACGCCTCAGGGCAAGGTCAATCTCCCCCTCCGTAATCAGGCCCGCTTTGACTGCCGCCAGCAGGCTCGGGTAAAGGCTGCCGCAGTTCAGGTCGCAGCCGTTCCTGACCGCCATGGCAGCCGAAGCCAGCGGCGTCCTGGTCACCTTGTGGTTCTTGTGAAGATCGCAGATCGCCCAACAGTCCGACACGACGTAGCCGTCGAATCCCCATTGCCCGCGCAGGATTTCGCCCAGGAGCGTCTTGCTGGCGCAGCACGGCTCGCCGTTCACGCGATTGTACGCCCCCATTATCGAAGCTGCCTTGCCTTCCTGTACGCACGCCTTGAACGCAGGCAGGTACGTCTCGTGCAGGTCCCGCCGGCCGACCGCCGCGTCGAAAGAATGCCGCTCCGCCTCCGGGCCGCTGTGTACCGCATAGTGCTTCGGCGTAGCCACCACCTTGAGGTACTTCGGATCTTCGCCCTGCAAGCCCCTGACGAACACTACCCCCATGCGGGCTGTCAGATACGGGTCCTCGCCGTACGTCTCTTGCCCCCGCCCCCACCGCGGATCGCGAAAGATGTTGACGTTCGGCGACCAGCACGTCAGCCCGAAATACTGACCCCGGTTGCCCTGGCGAGCGGCCTGGTGGTGCTTGGCCCGCACCTCGTCGGAGATGGCAGCCGCCACGCGAGCCAGGAGTCTCGGGTTGAACGACGCAGCCATCCCGATAGCCTGCGGGAATACCGTAGCGGCCCCCGCGCGGCCCGCACCGTGCAGGCACTCGGTCCACCAATTGTACTCGGCAATCCCCAGTCGCTCGATCGCCGGAGACTCATGAAGCATCTGAGAGACCTTTTCCTCCAGCGTCATCCTGGAGACCAAGTCGGCCGCCCGATCTGCCACGGGCAATTCAGGATCCTGATACTTCAAGCGCGTCTCGTCAGGCATGCTCAACTCCGTTTCCTTTCAAGGATAGCACCTCACCAGCCGTACCAGGTTTCGATTCTCAGTTCACCTTTTTCGATCTTTACTTTCAATTTCCCACCCCGGCCCACCTCCGTCCCGTCCGGCGGGGATTACGTGGATTGCACGGATTGGCTCCCAGCCGCCCAACTTACCCCACGCGGACGCGGTCGAGTTGCAGGTGGTGTTTGACCGGTTTGAAGTGGACGTCCACGTCGCCCACGCGGATGTCCACGAGGCCGCCGGCCGACTGCTTGACCATCACCTTGCCCCGAATCGGAGCCCCCGAAAACGCGCTGACCAGGGCCGCCTTGCCCACCAAACCCCCCGACGTGTGCAGGACATTGTCTTTGCGGCCGGCGTTCTTGCCGCCCGACCCGGCCGACACAGATGTACTCATCGTGGCGCAGAGGGCAAAATGCATCTTGTCGCAGTTGCCGGTGATGGTGCCGGTCTGCTTGTCGCGGTCCAGTTTGATCAGCCCGTGGCTGTGCCAGAACTGATCGATTTTTTCGGGTATCCCGTTGGTAAGTTCGTCCAGGACTATCACCATTCGCCCGTCGTCCTCGGGCGGATCCACAATCATCAGCACGTGACGTATGAAGCGGGTGTTTTCACCGCAGGCGTCGCCGGCGTCGCAGGCCACCCAGCGAAAGTTCTTTTCACTCTGGGCCTCCACAATCGAACCCTGCGCGTCGATCTGGTGATCACGCTCGGCCACGATGATGGTGTTGTGAGCGCGGGCCTGGACCTCGCCAACTTCACCCCGCTCAGCGGAAAAGTGTTCGTGATTGTATCGCCCACCGCCCGGACCGGCTAGCAGCATCTCACCGCCCAATTGCAATTGGACGGAGTTCATGTCGCGCTGGGAATGGTTGGCCGACAGGTCGCCGGTCTTGGCCGCCACGTAAAGCCTCGGCCTGGGCCAATGGTCGGCTACAGCCGCCCATCCGATCTCGTTGAACACCTTCACCGGCATCAGGTTGGGCGACTTGGTTGTCTCGGCGTCCACCGGCCGGAACAGCATCGCCAGCCCGGCTGCCGACCATCCGCTGGTGCCCACGTCGTGGCCGAACGTGTAGGTATCCAGCCACCAGGTGAGTTCCTTGCAGCCGAACCGCTTGACCAGCAGGTACACCGCGCCGTGCAGCGGCACGGTCGGCGCGTCGCCGAAACCGGCGGCGTGCCCGTTGGGGGTGAAGTAGATCGGGAACAGACCGGTGGTATCCATCCCTCGCCTGTGGTAGAGGTTCTGGTCGTCCAGCAAGCGGGCGTGTGCCTCGGCCAGCAGCAGCAGGTACCGCATGCCGTACCCCCAGTACCCGATCCCCTCATCCCAGCCGCCCTCACGCCCCAGCGTGTTGAAGAAGTGCTCCAACCCAGCCGCCCCAAGACGGTGGGCCTCCGCCGCCAGCGGGTCGTCGTCGGATAGGGCCAGGGCTGCCAGCCCCACCCCGCTGTTTACTACCGCGTTCCAGTTATGATAGCACGTGTACCACCACGCCTTGTCTTTGACCGCCTGCAGGTACGGTTGAATCGCTTTGTGACGCACTGCCTGTATCACACGGAGGCGGTCGGCCTCCTTGAGGTCGTCCCAAAGCCAGTCGAGCGCTACCACCGCCGCCACCGCCGCCTCGGCCGTGCACAGGTCGGCGGCAACGTGGTTGTGGCAGGGGTCCACCCACGTGCTCCAGGACACCAGGTTCTTGAGTTCCTCGATCGCCCGGTCGCGAAAGGCGGTGTTGGCCTCCATGTGATGGGCCACCAGCAGGTCCATAATCCGCCCCTGCGTGGTGCGGGCGGCAAGCATCGCCGCACTCCAACTACCCTGCTGCCACATCGTCCGCCACTGTGTCTCGTTCACCGGCTGAGACCGCAGGATCAGCGCGCAGCGTTTCTCCAATCGGTCGTAAATCGAGTCGAACGGTTTGATCGTTATCCGATCTCGAAGCGCCCTCAGT
>JASLZV010000121.1 GCA_030754715.1 Phycisphaerae bacterium | reverse complement strand
GGGGAATTTCGTGTCCAACTTGATATTTTCCAGTGACACGCCGCGGGGACGTGCGTTGGTAATTACCGCCAGTGTCAGGCTCTTGGGCGCGAGATCCAGCAGCGAAAGGATCGATTCTCGTTTCTTCTGGATCGCGCGCTGGTACGCCTCGAGTTTCTGCATCTGGCTGATGGTCTCGGCGGCGCCGGTGTAGGATTTGTTGAGGTAGTCCATAGCCGCCGACATGCGACTAGCGTTGGCGTGCGAAACTAGCGAGGCGATGATCACACCCATCATCAGAATCCCGAACAGGATCAGGCACAACGTATTGGTCCGGCGTCTCTGGCGGCGCTCGAGGTAGTCATCCGGAAGCAGGTTAATCAGGCTCATCGCAATTCCTCATGCGGCGACACCCGCACCGATACTCAGGCCTACGGCCACCGTCCAGTCAGGCTGGGACGCAGTGCCTGTGGTACGAACGTTCAGCAGTGGGTTGCCTATTTGCCCCGGCAGGTCCAGTTGCAGTGCCAGTTGATTGCACAGCCACGTGTCGTAGGCCCCCCCGCCCGTAAACACCATCCGATCCACGTTTCGGTTTCCAAAGACTCCCTCGTAATGGTCCAGGCAGCCGCTGATCTGCCCGGTCAGATCGCTTAGGGGCCTCTCAAGGTATTGGCTGGGGTCGCCCGCGCCCGGACGGCTTGGACTGGCGGCGTGCTCATCGGCGTTGCTGCCTGAGGGCTTTACCGAACCAAGGCGCACGTCGTGTGCCTCGTGCGGTTCAATGCCCAGTGCGTCGGCCGCCGCCCGGTCAAAGTCTTGCCCGCCGTGCCTCAGGTTCCGTGCAAACACCATGCGCGGTCCGTGAGAAATCACCACCTGTGTGCTGGTGGCGCCGAGATCAACAAACATGAAGACGTGCTCCAGGTCCACCGCCCGGCGGAACAATCGCGAAAAACACTCCATGATCGCACAGGATTCCACGTTTACGCCGACCACCTCAATTCCGGCTTGGCGGGCCATCACCAGGTACCGCTCCAGGGCGGGGCGAGAAACGCAGAAGGCGATTGCTTCCTCCTTCGGCTGACCGTCTTCGTAAATTTCCTGGCCAACCACGATGTGCCGAACGATGGCCTCGTGGACGTCATAGGTGCCAGGGGATTCCCCACGGCCCTCCACAGTCTTCCCCTCTGTATTCTTTCCGGTCTCCTGATTCTGCTGATCGGTCTGCTTGGCCTGATTGACCTGATTGACCTGATTGACCTGATTGAAAAGTTCCCATCGGATGGCTTGGTCCAACTGCCGGGGACTTGCGGCCAGATCATCCAACAGGGCCTTGGGAATCTTCAGGTGGCGAACGAAGGTGTCCGCCGCCGGCATGGACAGGATGGAGCAGCGACCCTTGAAGTTGTTTTGCGATAAGAGTTCGCGGATCTTGCAGGCCCCGGCTGCAAGGTCCACCACCCCGGTAGACTTACCATCGGTGGGGGTGGTTTCCTCGGAACGTTTCAAACAGGCGGCCGCGGCCGACACCAACTCATACTTACGATCGACAAGGCGCAGTTGCGCCAATGTTACGGTCGCCGAACCCAGATCCACTCCGATGGGCAGATTGGTGGCCCTGGTAAACTTCAATGGCATAGCCACACTCCCGAGGACGGAAGGGAGCCGTACAGACGAGGCGCAACAAATCGTCCGCGGATGCGGAAAGCAGGTATGCACTCAGGTCATGTTAGGCGGGCAGCGATGCGGTCCTCCAGGGACCCAGCGCTTTGCGTCCCTGCCTTTCGGCAGGTTTGCCCTTTTCCGCCCTTTTGAAAACACTCTTTGCTGATTGCAGCATAAGATACGGATTTGCCGCGGCCAACCCGCGCCGCCTTTTCTTTTCTCCGGCCGCAGCGACACGAGGAGCGACGGGACGGTCCACGGTGCTTTTGTGTCTTTTTGCAGTGGACGTTTGCGGCGGTTGGGGGTGTAATAATCTCTGTGCCGGGGCACTGAGGACCATGCTCGGAAAGCTGCGAAGAACATCTCGACTGGATGCGGGGCTGGCGCTGGCCTTTGCGGGGATTGCCTACCTGGTGTGGGCGTTGGTGGCCGGTACGACCCGGACGCTCATCCAGGACATGATCCGAACCAACACCCTGAAGGGCCTGGCGGTCCCGGAGTTTACCCGCGTTGTGAAAATATTCTTCGTGGATGCCGGCGTGGTGATCGATCTGGCGGGCCTGATCTGGATGGCAGTGAGCCTGACGCTGGTGGTGTTCTCCAGCCGCCAAAAGATCAGCATATCCTGGGCGTGGGTGTCGGCGATTTGCCAGTCGTTTGTGGCGGCGGCCGGTGCGGTGCTGGTAGGCTGGGCGGCGTTTATGCCGCAGCAGGTGCCCATCGCAATCGGCGTCGAAGGGGATTTCTTCGAGAAAGTCAGCGGTTTCTCACTGCCGGTGGTGCTGGTGGTGGCCCTGGTGGTATGGGTGACGTTTCTGGTGTGGTTGCTGGTGGAGCGTGCGCGGCTGGACCGCCGCGGCCCGACGCTCCGTGACGGTCTGCGGACGAACATTTTCCGTTGAAGCACCCGGGGGCCGGTTTTGGGTGCCCCTTGACAGGAAACCGAGATCACTTCCCGCGGCTCTGTACTGACGTCAACTCACGTGCGGCGTTTCGTCCAGACTCACACCGTCAGGGGAACCTCGACTTGCGTCTCGGCCAGCAGGTTCACCAGCGCGGGCGGAACGTTCCGCCCGGCGCCCCTTCGACTACCGCTGCGATGCGGGTATCCGGACAAGAAGGCTGCGCGGCTTAGACTGTCACATGCCTGTTGCTACCAGTCTGTAGTGGCGGTAAAATCTCCTTTGACACCGGCTGTGGCCCGAGGCGGCGGCGTTGGGCTTATTTGTGAATCTTTCGTTAAGGGCTTGGACTTACACGGTACCGATGGTAGCCAAGAGAATCATTCCGTGCCTGGACGTGGAAAAGGGCCGGGTCGTCAAAGGCGTGAACTTCCTGAACCTGCGCGATGCCGGCGACCCGGTGGCCGTCGCGCGCCGCTACGAGACCGAGGGCGCCGACGAACTGGTCTTCCTGGACATCACCGCCAGCCACGAACAGCGTGGCATCTTTCTGGACATCGTGGCTGCCACGGCCGACGTGGTGTTCATGCCGCTGACGGTGGGAGGGGGCATCCGCACGATCGAGGACATCCGCCGCCTGCTGAACGCCGGGGCGGACAAGGTTTCGATCAACTCGGCGGCTGTGCGAAACCCGCAGTTCATTACAGAGGCCTCCCGGCGGTTCGGCGCCCAGTGCATTGTGGTGGCGATCGACCCCAAGCGCATCGCCGCCGGCGGCGGTGAGCGTTGGGAGGTGTACATCGACGGTGGGCGCGTACCTGCCGGACTGGACGCGATGTGGTGGGCCCGAGAAGTGCAGCGCCTCGGCGCCGGCGAAATTCTCCTGACCGTCATGGATGCCGACGGCACCCGGGCCGGCTACGATATCGAGGTGACCCGCGCGGTAGCCGAAGCGGTCGGCATCCCCGTGATTGCCTCCGGCGGGGCCGGGTCGCCGCAGGACATCTGCGAGGTGCTCACCGCCGGGGCCGCAGACGCCGCTCTGGTGGCAAGCATATTCCATTTCGGCACGCACTCGATCGGTCAGACCAAGGAATACTTGGCCGCGCGGGGCGTATCGGTTCGGTTGTCTTATGGCACAGGTGTCCGATTTGTGGCTTCCCATGAACGGTCATCGTTTTCACAGGAATGCCAGCTGAGGCCCGGGGCGAAAAACGAGTAACCGATGAGCGCGAGAAAACAGCCAGTAAGCAGGCCGCAGGGAGTGCAAAGGCGCGACAAGACGGCCCTGAAAATAGCGAAGTATTTCGAGGCGATGATAAAGGTCGACGCGTCGGACCTGCACCTCAAGTCCGGGCTGCCGCCGCACATGCGAATCCACACCAAGATTCGCTCGTTGTCGGCTCCGGCGTTGTCCAACGAGCAGATCACCGCCATGGTCGAGGAACTGATGACCGAGCAGGAGCGGGCCTTTTTTTCCGAGCACGGGAACGTGGACTTGGCTTACGAATTGCCCGATTCGGACCGGTTTCGCGTGAACCTCTATCTGCAGCGTGGAAAGGCAGCCGTTGCAGTGCGCCGGGTCACGCGTGACATACCCGACTTTGAATCTCTTCACCTACCGCCGATCATTGAGAAAATCGCCAATCTCCGCCAGGGCCTGATACTGGTCTCCGGCCCCACCGGTAGCGGCAAGAGCACCACCATCGCCTCTATGATCGAATACATCAACCAGCGCCGCCGTTGCCACATCCTGACCCTGGAAGATCCCATCGAATACCTTTACGAATCCAAGAAGGCCCTCATCAACCAGCGCGAGATCGGCCTGGACGTACCCGACTTCCAGAGTGCCCTGAAGTATCTGGTCCGCGAGGATCCCGACGTGGTACAGGTCGGCGACCTTCGGGACCACGACACTTTCCACGCCACCATGCAGGTGGCGGAGACCGGACACATGGTGTTTGCCACTGTGCACGCTTCCGGTGCGGCCCAGACCATCGGTCGCATGCTCGACCTGTTCGAGGTCGAAAGCCGCCATCGTATCCGCCAACTGTTGTGTTTTAACCTTGCCGCGATCATCTCCCAGCGCCTGCTGCTGAGCGTCGCCAAGGGTGTCTCTCGTGTGCCGGCCACCGAAGTGCTTGTCATGAGTCCCGATGTCCGCAAGTTTATATCTGAGGACCGGGATACTGAACTTGTTGATGCCATGCGATCGCATGAACTGGAAGGCATGCACACGTTCGCCACGAACCTGTGCGAACTGATTGAAACCGGAATGGTGCATCCGGAGGCGGCCTATGCGGTAGCGCCAAACCCCGATGAACTGCGAATGCTCGTCAAGGGAATCTCCACCAGCCGGGTCGGTCTGCGATCAGACTCGCGGTCCCTTGACTTCCGCGCGGGGCCGAAAGAATGAGTGTAAGACGTGGTGGCCCGGCAGAGGCGCCATTTAGAGATAGCAGAGATAGGCGAAGGCCACCGCGCGGAATCTGTTTCAGGCTGCACAGTATGGGAGCCGTTAAATGATTGATGGCATAGCAACGCTGCCGCCGTTAGGGGGGTATGTCTCTGTGGCGAAGGTTATCTTCATGTTAGTGTTGGTCGCACCGTGGCTGGCGGTGGTGCCGTGGGTGCATAAGGATGCCCGGCGGCTGCATGGTCCGCAGATGACCTGGATCGCCGGTGTGCTGGGCGCCGGTGTGCTGGGCATAATTGTCTGGCTGATCGTATCGTTTTATGCCGTGGGACTTGTGGTTTACGTGGTGCTGACTGCGGCCACCGTCAGTGCGTATGTGGTCTGGCGTGACGCAAAGGTTGACCTCGCCCATAGAGTTTTCTCCTTCCAGGGCTTGCGTCAGGCCGTGCATCTTGGCGCTCCGGTGGAGCAGGTCGTCATCCGGGTGAAGGTTTACGACTGTCGGCACATGATCGTAACGCCCCCGGAACCTCAGACCGCCTCGCCACAGCAATGCCACACATATAACCTGGCCCAGGAGTTCCTCTCGAACATGCGCCTACTGCGGGTCGGCGAGGCCGAAATCTCACCTGCCAACGCACAGCGGGCCACCATCCGCTTCGTAATTGACGGTGTATCGGTCAAACAGCCGTCCATGCTGCTGGCCGAGGCCGACGCGATGATCCAGTATTTCAAGTCCCCTGCGGGTATGGACCCGGCCGAACGACGTCGTCCACAGGAGGGGCACATATCCGTCGATTTAGCGGACAAGGCAGTCGATGTTACCGTCAATACCACCGGTACGACCGGTGGGCAGCAAATGCGTTTTCGGGTAACCCAAGAGATTGCCCAGACCCGATTGGACCAACTGGGCATGACGACGGAGACCATCGAGTGGGTTCGGATTATGTGCAAACGGAGCACCGGCCTGATTATCGTCTCGGGTCCGGACGGCAGCGGTGTGACCAGCACGCTGTACTCGCTACTTGGCGAGGAGGATGCGTTCCTGAAGGAACTGGTAACGCTGGAGGCCGAACCTGCCATCGACCTGGAGAACGTCACGCAGAACGTGTATGCCAGCCCACAGAAGTTGGGCAAATCGCTTGGGTCGGTGCTGCGGCGCGGGCCTG
>JASLZV010000120.1 GCA_030754715.1 Phycisphaerae bacterium | reverse complement strand
CGGGTCTGCCCGAAGCCGGCGGAATGTCGGGTTCTATTCTACACTTTCCTCGTGTCGGCGACACATCGATTGCCTTTGGTGTCTATTTCTTCGCGGATGGCGATCCTGAACGCGTCAACGCCCATCGCTCCGAGGTCGCCTTCGGTGCGGTGACGGACGGCCACCGCCTTGGCGTCGGCTTCCCGCTGTCCGACGACGGCCATGTAGAGCACCTTGCTGAGCATGGCGCGGCGGATCTTGGCCCCGATCTTTTCCGGCGAGTCGTCCAGTTCGACGCGGATGGAGGCGTTTCGCAGTTGATCGACCAGGCCGGAGGCGTAGTCGCTGTACTTTTCGCTCACCGGCAGCACCGCTACATGTACCGGAGCCAGCCACAGTGGAAACGCCCCGGCAAAGTGCTCTATCAATATTCCGATGAACCGCTCGAGCGACCCGAGGGGCGCGCGGTGGATCATTATCGGGCGGTGGGCGGTGTTGTCGGGGCCGATGTATTCCAGGCCGAACCGTTCGGGGAGGTTGTAATCAACCTGGATTGTGCCCAGTTGCCACTCGCGTCCGATGCAGTCGGTGACGATGAAGTCGATCTTCGGACCGTAGAACGCCGCCTCACCGGATTCCTCGACGTAGTTCATGTTGAGCTTGCGCACCGTGTTGCGGATGTTCTGCTCAGCCATGTTCCAGTTGGCCGCCTGGCCGACGTACTTGTCGGCGTTGGGTCCGCGAAGCCCGATTCGGACGCGATATTCGTTCAGTCCCAGCGTGCCCAGGACCAGTTTGGTCAGCTCCACGCACGATTCGATTTCCGCCCCGAGTTGGTCGAGCGTGCAGAAAATGTGTGCGTCATCCTGCGTGAAGCCGCGCACGCGTATCAGGCCGTTCAACTCGCCCGACTGCTCCATGCGGTACACGTTACCGAACTCGGCCAAACGCACCGGCAGGCCGCGGTGACTGTGCTGGGTGGCCCGGTAAATTTCGATGTGGTGTGGGCAGTTCATGGGCTTGAGCAGATACCCCTGTCCCTCGCCCATCGGTATCAGCGGGAACTGCGATTCCTTGTAGTACGGATAGTGCCCGCTGGTGCGATACAGATCGAGTTTGCCGATGTGCGGCGTACAGACCATTTCGTACCCGCCGCGAATCAACTCGCTGCGGAGCCATGCCTCCAACTCCATCCGAATGATCGTGCCCTTGGGCATCCACAGCGGCAGCCCCGGACCCACGGCGTCGCTCACCAGGAACAGCCCCAACTGCTTGCCGATGAGGCGGTGGTCGCGCTTCTTGGCCTCCTCAATTCGTTGGAGGTGTTCGGCGAGTCGTTTCTTGTCGAAAAACGCCGTCCCGTAGATGCGGGTGAGCATCTTGTTGCTTTCATCACCGCGCCAGTAAGCCCCGGCTACCGCCAGCAGTTTGAAGGCCTTGAGTTTGCCCGTATGCGGCAGGTGAGGTCCGCGGCACATGTCCACAAAACCGCCCTGTTCGTAAAGGCTGATGGTCTCCGCGCCTTCGGCCGCCACCAAGTCATCGATCATCTCGGCCTTATAGTGTTGGCCGGTTTGGGTCATCCTGTCCCGCGCTTGGTCCGCGGGCAGTTCCACGCGGCACAGCGGGGTCTTTTCGGCCGCAATTCTTTTCATCTCGGCCTCGATGGCCTCGAGGTCTTCACTGCCGACGGGGCTCGGTAGATCAAAGTCGTAGTAAAAGCCATATCGGAAGTCATCCATCAGTGCCGGACCGATCGTGTATTGTACTTTCGGCCCGTAGAGCCGCACGACAGCCTGGGCCAGCACGTGTGCGGTCGTGTGGCGCAGGACTTCCAGGGCCTGGGGATCGTCATTGTCATCGGTCAGGAGTTTCAGTTTGTGGGTTCCCCGGGCAATTTCGGCTGACAGGTCAACGAGTTTGCCATCCACTTCGGCCGCGACTGCAGCACGCCCCAAGCTCGGAGAAATCTCCTCGGCTACGCGCAAAGCATTGATGGGCTGGTTGTATTCCTTGCAGCCTCCGTCGGGCAGTTTGATTTTGACGTTCATTGGGTCTTGCTGATTCATGTGGCCCCGGCCCCTCCCCCGGCCGCACCGGGTAAATGGCAGGCGACACCGTCTGGGCCACAATTAGAAAAACGGCACACCGAGGTTTGAAAGACCCACGACAAGAGCACTGCCCGGAATGGTCCAAGGCAGATCGTCACAGCTTTGCAGTGTTTGCGGAAGTCTCTCGCATCATTCGTATGCCGACTGATCATTGTAGAATCTGGTTTTTTACGCCATCCAGATTATAGCGATTCTTGGTGAAATCAAAGATAAATTGCGGAGATTTTTCGTCGTCCCGGCGCCGCAACAAGGCCCGCGGTCCCAAGTACGGTAAACGTTGACCGGTGGGAGTTGGGGGGTTTGTCGGCGGCCGTCTTATGCCCATCGGATCATGGCCATGTCCAGCGGGCGTGCCAGGGCCTCGTGGCGGGGCAGGACGCGCACGGTGTAACCGGACCGTCCGCTGGCCGCACAGGGCATGTTGACCGCATAGCTGATTCGGTTGGCGTCCATCCCGTCCATCTGTTCCATGGGCAGGGCCTTGCCGTCATTGAGTTGTCCGTCCTGGTCCAGCAGGCCGTAGTACAATTCCGCCTGGACGTCCTGTGGGGTAAGTTGTCCGAGATTCACCACGGCCTCCACGCGGATTTGCCCGCCCACGTCCACCCCGCGACCTGTGGCGTCCATGTCGTCGCTTACACTCTCGATGCGGACCTGGGTGAAATGTTCCCAGATGCGATGCTTCCAACGGCTGAGCGTCTTGGCCTGGGCGAGGTCGTCGTCCACCAGGTGGTCCCACTGTCGCCCGGCAGGGGCGTAATACATCTCGGCGTACTGGCGCAGCATCCGATTGGTGTTGAATACCGGTGCGATGCGGCGCATGGAGGCCTTCATCATCGCGATCCAGCCGCGGGGAAGGTTGTCGCCCCCGCGCTGGTAAAACAGCGGTACGATCTCTTTCTCCAGCAGGTCGTATAGCGCCTCGCTTTCCACGCGGTTTTGGTAATTCAGGTCGTCGTAGGTCTCCCCGTCGCCGATGGCCCATCCCACGTCCGGGTGGTAGGCTTCGGCCCACCAGCCGTCGAGGATGGAGACGTTCAGCCCGCCGTTGGCGGCTACCTTCATCCCGCTCGTGCCGGACGCCTCCATTGGGCGCAGCGGCGTGTTGAGCCAGACGTCCACCCCCTGGACCATGTATCGTGCAACGTTCATGTCATAGTCTTCCAAGAATACCAGGGACTGCCGGAACGGTTCCTGCCTGGCAATGTGGACGATTTGGCGGATGAGGTCCTTGCCCGGGTTGTCGCGCGGGTGGGACTTGCCGGAGAAGATGATCTGCACACGCCGCTGGGGGTCATTGAGCAGCCGGTTGAGGCGATCGATATCCGAGAGGATAAGACTGGCCCGCTTGTAGGTGGCGAACCGCCGCGCGAAACCGATGGTGAGCGATTCCGAATCGAGCACTTCCTGCGCGGCGGCCAGTTCGGCGGCCCCTGCACCGCGGTTGGCCAGTTGTTCCCGCATCCGACGGCGTGCGAAGGCTACCAGACGCTCCCGGCGCCGCTCGTGCGTTCGCCACAACTCCGGATCAGGGATGTTCTCCGCCGTTTCCCAGGCGCTCGTGTCGGCCGGCTTCTCGTGCCATCCGGGGCCGAGATACCTGTCGTACAAGGCTGCCAGGTCGTGGCTGATCCACGTCCGCGTGTGGATGCCGTTGGTTATCGAACCAATGGGGACCTCGTTGTTGGGCACCCCCGGCCACACGCCCGACCAAAGGTTCTTTGTAACCTGACCGTGCAGCAGGCTGACTCCGTTGTGGAAGGTGCTCAGGCGCATCGCCAGCACCGTCAGGCTCATTGGTTCATCCTTGTTGCCGGGTTCCTGGCGGCCCAAGGTCAGGAAATCCTCGCGGGAGATGCCCAACTGCTCCCAGTATTTTGAGAAGTACTTGTCAATCAGCCAAGGCTCGAAGGCGTCGTTGCCGGCCGGCACGGGGGTGTGCGTGGTGAAGACGTTGGAGGCGGTGACCGCCTCGCGGGCGGTGTCAAAATCCACCCCCTTCTCGGCCATCAGGAACCGGATCCGCTCCAGGCTCAGGAACGCCGAGTGTCCTTCGTTCATGTGGTAGGCCTTGGGATGAATCCCCAGTGCGCGGAGCAGCCTCACCCCGCCGATGCCCAGGACGATCTCCTGGCGAATCCGCGTTTCCTGATCCCCACCGTACAACTGGGCGGTGATGTGCCTGTCCTCGGGGGAGTTTTCCGGTACGTTGGTGTCCATGAGGTAGAGGGCAACACGCCCGACCTTCGCTCGCCAGACGTGGGCCTTGACGGTCCGGCCGGTCATGTCGATGTCAACCGTCAGAGGTGTCGCCTCTTCGTTGCGAACCTGTTCCACCGGAAGATTGAGAAAATCGTTGCGGGGGAACAGTTCCAACTGCCAGCCGTCCCTGTTGAGCCGCTGGCGGAAGTATCCCTGCTGGTAAAGCAGCCCCACGCCGACCAGCGGAATGTCCAGTTCGGAGGCGCTTTTCATATGGTCGCCAGCCAGCACGCCAAGCCCCCCGGAGTAGATCGGCAGTGCCTCTGTGATACCGTACTCGGCGCAGAAGTAGGCTACTTGGGGCGTCCGGTCGCCGCCGTACGTCTTTGACCACCACCCCGGCTGGTCGAGGTATCTTTGCAGTGCCTCCTGCACGCGATTCAAGTGGGCGATAAATCCCTCGTTGACAGCCAACTCCTCCAGTCGGTGCTGATCGGCCATGCCCAGCATCGCCACCGGGTTGTGCTGGCAGTCTTCCCAGCCCTTTGGGTCCAAGCGGCGGAACAGGTTCTGCGCGTCCCCGTGCCAGGACCACCAGAGGTTCTTGGCGATGCCGTTGAGGCCCAGCAGTTCCTCGGGAAGGGCCGGCTCAATGGTGAATGTTCGCAGTGGTCTCATGCTGTTTCCGCTAATGTCCCAATGTACGGATACACGGACACCCTCAGGCCTCTGGCAAGTCGAAGCGGCCGTCGGCTGGAAATACCATAACAACCAAATCTTTTCATCGGCAAATGGGGGGCGGGGGTTTCAACGGAAATTTCTCCCCCAGTCCCGGGGGGACCGTCTGGCCCATGCACCCGAACCGGTGCTTGCAGTGGATAGAGGCACATATACCCGTGTCGGTACGTATTATTATAGACGCCTCTGGCCGCCGGGGGAGTCGAATCCGAATTGGGTGGCCGCGGAGAGGCAGTACCAGGGGGACGAAGGGCCTGTGCGAACACGCGGCGGGCGCGTGCAAAGCCCCGTCAGCGACGCATTCTTGCTTTTTGCAGTGGTGATGGGATCGGGATTGTGATAGAATTCAGTGGTGAGGCCGAACCATGATGGTTCAAGATTCGACACCCTTCGAGACAGGGACGTTAGCGACGATGGGCGGGCTGGCCACTGTCGCCGCGGTGATTGTGCTCCTGGTCTCAGCCTGGCCTGTTTCGCTGTCGGGACAGGTAGCCCCCGTCCAGACAGGGCACGCCCTTGACGCCAATTACCGCATCGGAAGCGGGCGATACAACACCAGGATATCCGCAATACCGGACCTGAACAGCCAAATGTACGTTACCGGCCAGGTCACCGGGCTGGGGGCATTCCGGGGGCGCACCGGATACGTCGAGGCCGACCAACTGCGGCTGACGGTTCCATCGGCGACCTTAGGTGATTTTCGCCGCCAGTCGGTGGGACTGGCGGATGTTCTCCGCGGGGATACCTATCGAACTTCACTATATCTGGATCGTTCAACCACTGCTTTGGGCGTGCGGGAAATTGCCTCGGGCTTGGCTATCCCGGGCGGAAATATTCCACGCGCGAGTTTGTCGGCGCCGCTGATGCCCCCGAAGGTGTTGGAGGACGCGGTGGCGGACTTCAAGCCGCTGATGGGGCGAAGACCCGGGCGAGCGATTACGGCGCAGGTGCAGCCGGTTGTGCAACCCGGTGGGTACCGGACATCGCCTTATGCCGGCGCCCGCGGGCGCAATATGGTTGCGGCTGTCTCGCTTGCGGCGGTGCCCACGGGTGCGGTGGACATCTTTGCGGTTCCACGCCTGAAGGATCGTGATGAATTGGCTAGGGAACTGTACGAGTACGAACTGGATCACGGCCTTCCCGAGCAGGCGGACCAGCGCGTGGACGC
>JASLZV010000011.1 GCA_030754715.1 Phycisphaerae bacterium | reverse complement strand
CAAGGGCAACCCAATGATTACAAAGCACAAGAGGCCTGCCACAAAAGAATAAATGGTCATGGATATCTGAAAGTTGAGGGCCTCTTTGCCCTGCTCGTTGACGAGCGGGTGTTCCTCCCTCTTGATCAGCCAGATAATCAGCGGGCCAAGGATGTTGCCAAAGGGGATTCCGATCAACGCGGCCAGCGCAGCCAGATGGCAGAACATTGTCCAGTTCCTGACCTGTTTGTCCACATCCGAGGGGACCGGCAGGACGCCGAACGATTCGGGTGTGGGTGGTTGTGGTGTTTGAGGTGACTCTGTCATCTTGGTTCCCTTACCAAATGGTATTTGTGCCAGGTGAATCTCTTCCTGGCGATACTGCCGAATGTGTTGCTGATAACGACACCCAAATACAGCGGCGAGTGCAACATTCGACGCAAAATTGTAAAATCCTTCGGACTACCGGGCCGGTTGTGGAAAGTAGATGAACAGTTCCAGTCAAAAGATATTGACACCCCACGACAGGCCGGTTAGATAGGCCCTGCGAACGTTTTGGTATTCGTACAAGTGTGAGGGAGACGAGATATTGATGGCCGGCACACAATCCATTTTGTCCGACGCGAAGGAGAATTTCGAAAAGACCGCCGCCCTGCTGAAAGACGAGGTAGACGGCGATCTTCTGCTCAAGATTCGTCTGCCCAAAGAACGGATCGAGATGAGGCTTACTCCCCAGTTGTCGGACAGGAAGATTCACGTGTTTCCCGCCTTTGTCGTACGGCACAGCGATGCGCTCGGCCCGGCCAAGGGCGGCATCCGTATGACGCCCGAGGTTTCCCTGGACGACGTGAACGGCCTGGCCATGGAGATGACCTGGAAGTGCGCGTTGATCGGGGTGCCGTTTGGCGGCGGCAAGAGCGGCATCGTTGCCGACCCGTACAAGCTCAACCAGCACGACAAGGAAACGCTGGTGCGCAGTTTTGCCCGCAACGCCTATCGCCACATCGGCCCCCAGGTCTACGTCCCGGCCCCGGACATGGGTACCGACGAAGCCGATATGGGCTACATCAAGGATACCATCAGCCACTCCATGGGCCAGGCCACCACTCAGGGGTGTTACGTTACGGGCAAGCCGGTCATCCTGGGCGGCATTCCCGGCCGCCGGGAGGCCACCGGCCATGGCGTGGTGATCTGTATCTGCCAGGCCCTGAAGATGTTGGGCATGGAAATCGAAGGCGCCACCGCCATCGTTCAGGGCTTCGGCAATGTCGGTGAGGTGGCCGCCCGTGCGCTTCATGAGTTGGGTGCCCGTGTGATGGGGGTCTCGGACCTCTTCGGCGCTGTTTATGATCCCGAAGGCCTTGACATACCGGCCCTGTCGGGCCATGCGAACCGGAGCGGCAGCGTGAAAGGCTTTTCCGACGGTCGAGAAATGGATGGGCAGGAGTTGCTGGAGATGCCTTGCGACGTGCTGATACCAGCGGCCGCCGGCGGGCAGATTACGGCAGCTAATGCCTCGCGAATCGCGGCCAAGGTGGTCGCCGAGGGCGCCAACAGCCCCACTACACCCCAGGCCGATGAAATCCTGGCCGACCGCGATGTGCTGGTGATCCCCGATATCCTCTGCAACGCCGGTGGGGTGTTTGTGTCCTATCTGGAGTATGCTCAGGAAACCCAACAGGAGCAGATGGCCGTCGCCCGGGTGGAAGGCAGACTTCGGGACCGAATGATCGAGCGATTCGACCAGGTGTGGTCCTTGGCCAGGGAGCGCAAGGGACGCATGCGCGATGCGGCGATGATTCTGTCGGTAAAGACGGTTTGCTCGGCGCTGACTGCCCGGGGGTATCTGCCGTGACGCGGGGAGGCGAATTAATGAACGAAGTGATCGTCGCGGGTCACATATGCATCGACATAATCCCCACGCTTGGCGACCGCAAGGGCGGGCTGGAAGACATCATGGTTCCGGGCAAACTGGTCAATGTTGGCCCGGCCGTCACATCCACCGGCGGGGTGGTGTCGAATACGGGTCTGGCTCTGCACCGGCTGGGCATACCCACCGAACTGATGGGTAAGGTCGGCGATGATATCTTTGGGCGGGCGATCCTTGAATTGCTGCGGGCTTATGCCACATCGCTGGCTGAGGGTATGATCGTCGTCGCTGGTGAGCACACATCCTATACCGTGACGATAAACCCCCCAGAGGTGGACCGCATATTTTTGCACTACACCGGGGCCAACGATACCTTCGGGGCCGACGACGTCGACTACGACAAACTCACCGGTGCGAGGCTTTTTCACTTCGGCTATCCTCCGGCAATGCGCCGGATGTTCACCAACGGCGGGGCGGAGATGGAATTGTTGTTTCGCCGCGTGAAGGAAAAGGGCCTGACTACCTCACTGGACATGGCCAAGCCCGATCCTGCCTCCGAGGCCGGGCAGACGGACTGGGTGGCCTTTCTTGAGGCTGTGCTGCCGCATGTTGACATAGTCCTGCCGACTTTGGATGAAATCCTGTTCATGCTGGACCGCCCCCACTACGAACAAATGGTTCGCCGCGCCGGCAGCGCGGATGTGGTTACGCTGGCCGATGGAGACCTGCTGGCCCGGATGGCCCAGCGACTGATGGGAATGGGGGTGGGCATCGTCATGCTCAAACTGGGCGACCAGGGCATGTACCTGCGGACCACCAGCGACCAAGAGCGGCTGTCGAATCTGGGCCGCTGCCGCCTGGAGGATCCTGAGTCCTGGGTCGGCAGAGAGATACTGGCCCCGTGCTTTCAGGCGGAGGTGGCCGGTACGACCGGCGCGGGTGACACCACCGTGGCGGGCTTTCTGGCGGCGCTGATTGCGGGCCTGTCGCCGCAGGCCGCGTCGACCTCAGCCGTGGCGGTGGGCGCGTGCAGCGTGGAGCAACCTGACGCTACCAGTGGCGTGCCCTCGTGGGACCAAGTGCAGAACCGAATCCTCCGCGGCTGGGCCAGGCGGGAGATGAGTCTGAATCTGACCGGGTGGAGGTGGGATCAGCGGTCGGCTCTGTGGCTGGGCCCCAACGACCAGATTGGAAGTTAGGCGGCGGGCTGATCGGCCTGGGCAATGGCAATTAGGGCGCATTGAAGAAGGACGGCCGACGTGTCGGCCGCCCTTGTCATGCAAAGTCATGAAGTTTCTGCCGTCTTGTCTTACTACTTCAGGGCATATACGCCTCGTTTGACGCTCTTGAACTGCTTGTCCTTGGACAAGGTCTGGCACACGATTGTCCTGAAGATCTTCGACTTGCTCCTGTAACCGCGTTTCAGGACTGCCTGGGTGGCCTCGGCGACAGACAGTGGGCTCTTGGCTTTCAAAGCATTTGCCAGAGAGGCCGTAAGGCTGATCCTTTTGCCGCCCCTGCGCTTTCTACCTGCCTTGCGCTTCCCAATCGCCTTCTTGGCGGCTCTCCTCTTTTTGCTGACTTTCCGGACCGCCTTCTTGGCGACCTTTTTCCTCTTAGTTGTCTTTTTCCTGCAAACCTTTACGGCAGTTGCTAGGTCTTCCAGGGCAGCGATGCTCTCATCGAGGCTCTGAAGTTTCTTCAGTGTCCGGGCGTGTTCCCGCCTAAGTCGTGGAAGGGGACGCCTGCGTTTTTGAAGTTCTGCTTTTAGTTCGGCGATTGACACACGTGCAAGTTTGCTCTTGGGCATGATCTATCCTTTCCTTGATTCCTAGCCATACACGGTATGCGAGGGTATATTATAGAGAGCAAAGAATACATTGTGGAGAATATAGAACAATATCTTTTCTCGGGTGTCAAGTTTTCTTAGGAAGAAATATAGAACGGCCGAATGCCGAACAGGTACTGAGACTGTTTGAGTTTGGTATCCGATGGCTAAGGCGGACCTAAGATGTCCAATCGTATGAATCGAATGGTATTCATGTTGAGTGTTGGACGCGGGCGTTGAGCCCCCCAACGGCAAGATGGGCCCCGCCCGATTCTTACCGATCCGACTATAATTGCCCGCTGTAGAGAAACTCGTGATTTACCGCGGTTGTGATCCTCTTGCCCGTTGTTGATACGAATGTCATGCGGTCGCAGGCGAATTCCACGCTATCGACTGTCTTAAAACCCCGTGGAACCTTCACCACGCCTTGGATATGATTGACGGTCGTTGGGTGCTTTGGTGAGAGTTTTATGGCCGTTGGAATCCCGGCCCTTGTCAGGATATTGGGACGGACCGAGGCCGCCAGGCCCTCGGCGAAGTATGCGCAAACGTCTTCAAAGGCGAGGCATCGGTTGCGGCCGCTCCACGGCGCGGGGTGGCGCCCACAGTTTGATATCCAGAACACTGTCGTCGGCAGCGTGGCCGGATCCTTCAGTGCAAACCAGAGGTAGCCTGCGGCTTGGTTGGTCGCCGTGACCCAGGCTGGACTGCTGGCGGGTGTTTTGAACAACGCCAACAGGTCGGTGAAGCCTTGGCGCGCGGGAAAGGCCGTGCAGTCGGCTACAGGACAATCCTTCCACACCAGCGGCACTCGGCACAGGTCGCTAAACCTCTTATTCGTGGAGAAACACGTGTATTCGCCTTCAGCGGGACTGCCGAAAGGCACCGGGTTGGTCATGCCGAAGCGAAACGCGCTGGTCGTGATGCGGACGGCCCCCTCCTTTTCGCCCATCGACAGGATCGGATGATGCCCGAGGGGCATCTTTCCGGAGAAACCCTCCAGGACGTGCCGCAGATATACGACGTTCTGTCCGTCCACCAGGGCAAGGCTCTTGGTGACCTTTCCGCTACGTGTCTTTGTCTTCATCGAAAGTGTCAGCGACGTTACACCTTGGGATTTTTCCAGTCCCACAAGTTTCCACCTCGCCGCGGCCGGCTCGCCGTGCGGGCGGTGTTTTTCTGCACGCCAAACCTCTACGTTTGCCCCGAAAGGCATACAGAAGAAATCGCCTCTCAGCGGGCGAAACAGCGGTTCGTCGAGTTTTAGGTTCTCGCCTTGCCACGGGCTGATGTAGTAGGGTTGCACCGGTCTGTTGGTATTGTGATAAAACGTAACCGGTGCCATGTGACCGCCCTGTTGTGTTATGGCCAGTTCCACGTCTTTGGAGCGAATTACCCATGACCGTTGCGTCGCGATAGTCTTGACGGTTGGTTTCATCCACGTGTCTCCCATTCCAATACTCAATCGAATTTTTTTGCCGGCGACTGCGGCCCAAGTACAAACCGCCCCCGGCGGCGACCAATCACGACAGCATAATGCCAGCCACAAATGATTCTTGCAAGCAGAGTTTGTGGCGCCTGGGGTGTTTGGGCCAAGGGTTGCATCGACGAGCAATTCAGGTATTCTGACTCTCGGGCTGCGAAACTATTAGGCGAAAAACCGCCAGGATGATTCAATACTGACAGAGAAAGTAGATAGGAGGATTTCAACATGCCGTTGGAGCCCGGGATTTCAACGATATTCTTTGTCAATGAAGGAATCACTCCGGACAAACTTGCGCGTTTCGCAACCAGCACGGTCAGACACGTTGAGGTATGCTGGAACTTTGAGCATGCCAATCTGACTGAACCAATTGTGGGTGAGACTGCCGCAGTTTTGTCAGATAATGGTCTTGTCTGTCATTCACTGCACGCGCCGGTTGGCCGGATGTGCAATCCGGCTGCTGTGATGGCCGACGAAAAGACGGGTACCCAAGAGACCTTCAAGCAGTGCCTTAACTATCTGCAGGTTCTGGCAGGAGGAATCCTTGTGGTTCATGCGAGTAGCTGGTCTCGTCCAGGAGCGTGAACGACCCGACCGGCTGAGACACTCTATCGAATCTTTGACATGGCTGGCGGAGGAATGTGAGAAATGTGGTGTGGCTCTGGCAGTGGAAAACATGCATCACCGGCAACTGGGAACAACGGCGGCAGAACTGGACCACATCGTTGGGGCCGTCAATTCGCAAAGGGCTGGGATCTATCTGCTTTGATTTCGTCCACGCCTTTGTCGCTGAGGGCATTCAGCAGACCCTCGGCAGCCTCCACAGCCACGTTATCACCCTTCATCTATGTGACAACATGAAACCCGACCGGGAGTCAACCTGCTGGCCAATGGTCCCTCATGGCCTGGTTGATTGGAAAGCCGCATTCGGCGAACTGAAGAATAAAGGCTACGATGGAGTCATGATATATGAGGTGTATGGCTCGGGGCAACCGGATCTCGAGAGTGATGACGTAGCACGGCTGGAACTCAACTACCAGGAATTGATCCGTGTGTTCAAACAGTGCTGACTTTGACAAGGTGCTGGCGGCCTTACAAATTGGCCGCGAGGGCGAGTGCTGGCGGGACGGCTGGACCCAGTCCCAGAAATCCTTTGGTCCTGAGGGCCTTTTCTTCCTGAACGAAGGTTTCCTGCGGGAAGTCTGCGGGCAGTTGAGCATTTCTGCGGAAGTATGCGACGCGCTGATCGCCTCGCTGGATATGTTCCAGGACTACCCTGCACTCAAGCGGCTGGCATGGCACGGCCACGTTTACCTGTTCCGATCTTTGAGGGACATTGAGGAAAAGCGAGAGAGTTTCAGCGCCTGGCCTATGTTGCCGGACCGGCTTTGCGAGCACGCGCCCATGTTTTACGCCTTTGTCCTGCTGTCAGGGGTGAGGCTGGTTCGGCAAATGCATCGTCACCAGGGTGTTCCGGTTGACATTACGCTCGACACACTGTCCGATTTTGAATTGTGGATTCGCGATTACAGGCAGAAAGCCGGGAAGTGGGGTCTGATCGAGTATGGGTGGTTGAGTAACCATTTCATGGGCCAACTGTTCAGGCTCGGGCGGCTCCAGTTCTGCTTCGACCATTTCAAGTACGACTTTCACGCGTACCGCAGCCGCCACGACCGGCGGGTGATGCTCTTGGCGGGTGACGGCATGCGTTTTCGCGGTGATGGACAATTCGACGGGACCACCGGTGTGCATGACCTGAAGAACGCCTGGACATCGGAGTTTTCAGCCGGTGGGGGGAAAATCCGGGGCAGTCGGATTGCCCCCGACGGCATGGCGGTGCCGGAGACGGTGGAACTGACCGCCGATCAGTGGGAGTTGATCCTTCAGAAGGGTGATCCAACTCTCGACGTTCATATCCCCGCCGGCGTGCCCATGGCGCACGAGGCGTGTGGAGAGTCTTTCAAACGGGCCCTTGCGTTTTTCCCGCGGTATTTCCCCCGAAGGCCCTTCTGTGCCTTCAACAGTGTCTCATGGTTTTTGGACAACCAGTTTGACCGGATGCTCAGCGAATCTTCGAACATCCGGCGATTCCAGCGGGAGGTGTACCTGTATCCCGTTCCCGATGCCTACGATTCCCAGACCTTCGAACGCGTTTTCGGGAAAAGGTTCGAAAACATCGACGCGGCCCCGCGCAAGACGTCGCTACAGCGGCTGATCGTGGATCATGTCAAGTCGGGCGGGCACTGGCGAAGCGGCGGGTGTCTGCTGTTTCCGGAAGATTTCGACTGGGGACGTCAAGTGTACCGGACTGCACAATGCCGAGGCACGAAAGGTACATGAGGCGGGTATTCGTGCCCGTGCCCTTGCGGATCATCATCGGCGGCTTGGAGTGGTGATGTAGGAAAGACACCGAGGATATCCCCGGGCGATGCGGAGCGGGAAGCGGCCCGGGCTCCTTAAAGTCCGCTTTCACTCAGTTTTTCGGTCGAGGCTGGGAAACCCTGGCGGCTGTGTGTTACACTCTGCCGCGTTGACGGGTGGTGCGTTCAATCCGAGGAGCACAGCCATGGCGAAGCAGGGATTCGAGTTTGTGCGGCTGGTCGAAAGCGAACGGCGGGTGGGGACTACGTTGGCGTCGGTTTCACGGCATTGGAAGCAGGAAGAGGAGTGCTTCCTGTTCGTTAGCCCGCACGATGACGACGTGGTCATCGGTGGCAGCCTGATGATCCAGTCAGCCTTGAGGGAAAACGTGCCCGTTCACGTTGCGGTCGTTACAGATGGGGCGATGGGTTATTGTTCGGCGGGGGAAAAGGGGAGCATCAGTGAAATTCGCCAGGATGAGACGTATGCGGCCTGCAAGGTGCTGGGTATCGGAAAGACTCACGTTCATTGGCTGGGTTTTCCCGACTGCCAGTTGTCGCGGTATCGGGGCCGCTACCCGGCCGGGGCTGGCGATCCGACCCAAAGCCACGGCTATACGGGCCTGCAAAATGCCTTCACGGAGTTACTTCGCCGTGTGCGGCCGAACCAGATATTTATGCCGACCAGCGCCGACCTGCATCCGGACCACAAGATGGTCCACGACGAAATGCTTATAAGTTGCTTTCACGCCATAGGAGCGATCTGGCCGGAACTGGGACGCCCACTGAATCGCCCGCCCTACATCCACGAGATTGCCTGCTATTGCAACTTTCCCACCCCTCCGAGGCTTCGCATCAGTGCGCCGATGTGGGCCTTTCGGCGCAAACTCAATGCGATCGCGCAGTTCAAGTCCCAGCGCCAAATTAAAATCGTGGTGGAACTTATCGAGCGCGGCGGGCCGCTGGAATACCTGCGGCCTGTGGAGTTTGCACTATACAACCCCGGCATTTACCGCGACATGTTCAACGAGCCTCCACAAATGGGCCATATGTTCCGTTGAGGGTGGCTGTGGCGACTGGCGGGGGGATTGGGTCCGTCAATCCAGTTGGCCCATCGTCCAGCGAACCAGCCGTGCGAAGAACTCGGCGTAGTGGCAGCCGACCTCGACCTCCGCGGCGCCGGAGGCCTGGGCGATGATGCGCTTTGGGCCCCAGTCCACAAGTCCGCCGACCCAATGCGGGGCAACGTCGCTGGTGAAGACGGCCGTGCGGCCGCGGCCAAACGCGCCGACCACCAGCAGCGGCGCGGCGTGGGTCTTTGTGAACTTATACCGGCCGGTTGACGATACGGTGACCTCCAGGTGCCGTGCAGCCAGAATCTGCGTCGTGCCGCCCCTCGGCTGTACGCGGTTGTACCCCCCGATGGTCGGCGGACGGTCGAACGGCAGGTCGCCGGTTATTGCGTGGTCGCGGAGTTTTTCAATCAGGCATGGCTGGGGTGAGTTGACCCTGTCGTCGCAGTTTTGCATCCGGACCGGAAGGGCGTCGGCCAGCGGCGAAGCGCTGTACTGACCGCCTAGGCCGTGGAACGATTCCCATCCGCCGATCATCATCAGTCCTGCCCCGTCCTTGACGGCTTCCAGGAGGGTTCCAAAGTCATCGAGCTCCACGTTGTTGACAGGGTAATCGCTGATTATGTATAAGGCGTATCTTGAAGTCGAAAGCGCCGGCCCGATGGGTTGGTCGCTTGAGACGTAGTCGAACTTCAGACAGTAATGTGCGAGTATGCCGGCCAGGTAGCCGGCGGCCGTCGAGAGACTTGAGTCTCCGGCATACAGTATCTTTTCGGTCACGAGCGTAACTGTAGAGCCCGGCGGTTGAGGTGTCAACTTGCCGGGTGCCCGGCTGTTCCGAAAAACAAACTTGTCATTGTGAAGGGAGCGATAAATGAATTCGCAAGACTGCAAGTACACGCAATACGCACTGGCACGCGAGATGATGGAAACCGTTGATGTGGTCGGGAACTTCGACCCCAGTGTGACCAGGAAGGTCGCCCGGGATGTCGCCTCCGTGGGCAGATTGATGCTGATCGGCGAAGGTTCCAGTCGCATCCTTCCGGCCAAGAACGTCATCCGCAAGGCCCTCACCTGGGGGCTGGACCTGCACATTGTTACCGAAGGCTCGCGACAAGCCGCGACGTATGACCTTTCGAAATACGCAACCTTTGCGGCCTCCAACTCCGGTCGAACCAAGGAGGTGGTTCTGCTCATGCAGAAACTCCAGGCCGAGGGTAACGTGCGTCGCTACGGTTTGACCACCAACAAAGATACGCTGCTGGAAAAGCACGCGGCCGAGACGTTTGTGCTGACCTGCGGGTGGGAGCAGGCGGTGGCGGCTACCAAGAGCGTCGCCGAGCAGGCGATGTTTTATCAGTCGATCATCTCACACGTAGCTGGAAGGGACATGTCTGCCGACCTGGTCGGACTCGACCAGAAAGTGCAGACAGCGCTTTCGATGCCGATTGCCCCGGAAATTATCGAAGCGGCCGCCGGTGCGCGGACCATCTACTTCGCTGGGGTGAACGACGGTGTGGCCGAGGACTTGACGCTTAAAACCAACGAGATCACACGCAAGACCTCCGACTTCCTCGAGGGCACCTATGCCGTGCACGGCATAGAGGAGGTGATGGACGCCGGAGATATTGTCTTTGTGGTTGAGCCTATCGCCGAGGAGGTGGAAAAATTCAAGGAGGTGTTGGTGGATGGCGTGGGGATGAAAGTCGTGGCGATTTCCTCCGCCAAGGTTCCGCTGGAGACGATACAGGTGCCCGACGCGGGGGAGATGAATCCCTACGTGTTCCTGGCGGCCGGCTGGAACGTTCTGATCGAGATAGGTCTGTCGCTGGGGATTGACCTCGACAAGGCCGAGCGGGCGCGCAAGGTGGGCAACGAGTTCTTCGCTTAGTTTGTCATTGCGAATAATGCGTGTGGCAGAACGGCGAAACCGCCACCTGGCGGCGACTTTGTTTGACCGTTCGCGATTTACCGAGTGCGGGAATCAGGAACGCCGGACCGGGCCGACTCGATGATTCTTTTAGCGTTGTTGTGAAATATGTCTTCGATGTCACGTGGAGCAAGTCCGGTGGCCTGCGCAGCGTGGTGAAAAGCGGCGATTTCCTCATACATGAAAAAGGTCAGCCGCCGGGCCTCTTTGCCTTCCACTTCTCGCATGTTCTTGTCGCCGGACACGTTACCATAAAGGTCTTTTGGTACCAGATTGACGTAAGTTCCGTTCCGGCAAATGCGTCGCATGCGCATTCGTGTAATGGGCAGGTCCGAGCCGAACAGAACGCGCTTTGGGCCGACCGTACGGATGAGTTGCTCTAAAACCTCAGCGTTCGTATTGGCCGAAATATCGAACACCATGTTCTGGGTTTCTGCCAGGACTTCAAACGCGCTACCGACGTTTTCGGTACAATACGTCCGGCCGACATGGGCAACAATCAACTTGATGTTCGGATAACGTTTCTCGATCTCAATCATCTGGGTCAGGTTTACGGGGTCTTTCAGTCGGTCTGGCCGGGGAATGTGCAGCATAACAATCCAGCCGCGTGCATTCAGCACCTCAAGTTGGTGGTGCGGAAAGTAGTCAAAAATGCATATGTCACCCGCGGGAATGCTCGGGTCCGCAAAGGTCAGGTAGCACTTGGCCCCCAGAAATTGCCCCTCGATAATCTTCCGTTCAAGGGCGCCTGAATCCCATTGTGGTATCGACCAGACCAGCGAAGGCAGGTTGTGGTCCGCGGCGCATTGCCTGACGTAGGCGTTTGATGCGGTGACGTCCTTGGGCGACGGAAGGCCGGGAAAAATCATCGGCGTGACGGTCTTTCCCGGGAACATCAGTTGATAGGTTTCCATCAGATCTTCGATGGAATTCTTGCGGGCGACCCGTTCCGGCCACGTGACGGTCCTGTCGGATGTATCTGTCGTCTTCGACTGAATCTTTTCCAACCAGACGTGCGTGTGGACGTCGATAATCCGCTTAGGCAGAAAGTCTTCCAGATGTGCCTCGTAAAATTTTCTGTCCACATCCGTGACTTCAAATAGCATTTCAATCCCGTCCACGCTGGCGATAATACTTAAGTCCTTCGACGAGTGTTTTGGTATTGTCCCAGGGTACGCCAGGGGTAGTCGAACTTGTAGCGGCAAGGAACAGCCCGGTTTTGGGGCCGTTTTCGACCAGCCAGGCCAGTTCGCGCTTTACGTCGTCCGGCGTTCCGAACGGCAGGGTGCGTGTTACCGAGACACCCCCGATGATGATAAGGTCGTTGCCTTCCCTCGTCTTCATGCGACAGATCCTCTCATAATCCATACCGTCTTCGTACTGGAATCCCTGGAATCCCCTGATCCCCACCTCAAGTAGGCGCGGAACTATCTTCATGAGGTTGCCGTCGCAGTGCCATATCATCTTGACGTCGGTCTTCAGCATGGGCTCGAGGGATCGGGCAAAATGTGGAAACCAGATCTTGTCGAGCGACCTGACATCGACCAGCATCCCCCGCGAGTCGGCCATGTCGTAGTCGAGCCGGTGGAGAGGCGGCAGGTTTCCTTCAGCGTATGCTCGCGCGGCGGCCCGGTTGTTCAGCACCGCCAGATCGGCCTGAAGCGAAAAATCTTTCTCCATAACCTCCGGGTAAAGAGCGTAGGCCATGAAGTAATTCACGTATCCGTACTCCGTGTATCGGAAATGCGGAAACGCGACAAACCCAAAGCCGCTCTTCAATATCTTGGGACCGAGGAGGTGCTGGATCTTTGCTTCATTGTCGAGAATTCCTTTGACGTTTCCGTCCTCATCGAATTGCGATATCTGCTCCTCAAGGGCTAGAAACACAAACTGTTCCATGTGCTCTATCACCGCGTCGGGAGAATCAATCAACTTGTCGTCTATGATGATTCTCGAGGCCCCGGTGGTGGCCGTCTTTTCAGTTTCATCATACCCCTGATCGCCCATGGTAAGCGGATTGAGAGGAATGTATTGGTCCAGCAGGCACGTCCCGACCGAACGCTGGAACTCCAGGTACACCCCTTCGGGGTCCTTTTTGTAGTCGCCCGGCTTGGCACCGGTCAGTCGCTCAATCTGGGAATGTTCCATGATATGGAGCATCCAGGAGGGTATTCCCCTGGTTGTCTTTTGCAGAATTGTATCCAACGCCAGTCTTGCTGTCTCAGCCGTCACTCGCGGAATCATTTGTCTCCAAAGTCTTCACTTTTCAAGTGATTCACAGATCGAGGTATCGATCCCAGTTCCTGCGTGCATAGGCCATGGCCTTTTCGCCCGGTTTCACGTCGCCTTTGATGCTCGGCCAGGGGTCACCTTTCTTTCGCTGTCCGGGATCGGGGCTCCACCGGTCGTCGGCATATCTGCGCCGGACCGATTTCTTGCGGAAGTCCGGTATCTCAAGCGCATTTGAATCGTTCAGGGCCGAGCGATACGCCAGAATTCCGACCAGTGACATGGCCACGCCGCGATATACGTCGAAATAGGGCGGTGTGTTCTTACGGATTGCCTCGGCGAAATGATAGTTCATGAAAAAATCTCCGCCGCCGTGGGTAGCCTTCATCGCCTCCTGGTGGTGTTTGGGAAATTCGGGAAGGTAGGTCTGGTCAACCGGGCCGGTGCGCCGCTGGTGATACTGCTCCCGCCGAATTCGGACCTTTTGTGTATTGCCGTGGCGAAGGTTTTCCATCTGGCCTCTGCTGCCGTGAATGCGCGTCCAAACGCTCTCGCCGCGCAGCCACATCTGAAGGAGTTTCACCACGGCGCCGTTGTTCATCCGCAGGGCGATCATCGAGGCGTCGTCGTTACGTCGCGGACACCTCTGCGTTACCGGGTCATCATCGCAATGGGGCATGACAAGCCCGTTGACCTTGACCGGCCTGGTGTCGGTGATGTACATGATCGGCCCCAGGGAATGGGTGCAGTAATAGGTGGCTGGAATCCAGTTTCGCCAGTGGTCTATACCGTTTGAAATGCTGTTCCAGAAGTCAGCGCTTTCCGGATGAACGTACTCACCCTCGCCATACATGAATGTGCCGATTTTGCCTGTTCGAAAAATCCGCCGCATTTCCTGGTTGAATACCATGTACGGGTAATTCTCGGCGAGCATGTAAATCTTGCCGCTTTTTTCGACGGCCTCGACCAGGGCAACGCCTTCGGCCGGTGTGAAGCATGCCGTCGTTTCCGACATGACGTGTTTGCCGGCTTTGAGGGCCTTGACGGCAAGCCTGGTGTGCTCGTGAAAATAGTTGGCCAAAATCACCGCGTCCATGTCGTGCTGGAGAAACTCGTCGAAGTCGGCATAGGTAGCCACGTCGAGTTGCTCACCCACCTGTTCCAGCCGCCGCTGCCACGTGTCGCACAAGGCCACAAGTTCCATTTCCAGTTTCGCGCCGGCTGCCACACCGAAGGCTTTACCGCGTGCGGCACCGACGACGCCGACCTTGATCTTCTTTGTTCTCTTCTTCGGCATCTCAGTTTTCCCTTCTCGACACCCATCCGCATCGAGGCAGTTTCAAGCGTTACACACGTGGATTGGTCTTATGCGCTGCCGTGCGCACTAGATTCCGCCGGCAGCGAAGCAAGGTACTCCTTAAGCATTTCGCTGTACAGGGAGGTTTCGGCGCCTGGCAGTACCATACGGGATGGTCTGGCCATCGCTTCGGACAGGTCTGCCAGGGACGCCTCCGGCTCGATCAAGCCCCGGGCGATCATCGCCGCCCCCAAGGCCGCGGTGTCCATCTGGCTCTTGGGGGCAACCGGCATGCCGGTAACATCGGTGACGATTTGGGGTGTAACTCTGCTGTTTGCCCCTCCCCCACACATGACTAGCCGCTCGACCGCAAGGCCCGATTCTTTCAGGACAAGCAGATACCTTTCCAGTTCCATGGCCAGGCCCTCGATAACGGCTCGAAGAATGTGCCCCGGCGTGTGTGACAGACGCAAACCAGTGAGGCGTCCGGCCGTCCCGATCGGCAGCCGTGCGCCGCCAAATGGGCTCAGCAGCGGCCAACAACGCAGGCCGTCGCTGCCGGCGGGAACACTTTCAAGCAT